>JAUBOH010000304.1:1790-8524 GCA_036700145.1 Microcoleus occultus BM001215366 | reverse complement strand
AAAAACGGTTTGTAGTGCGGACTTAAGTCCGCAACAAGCGAGCGGACTTAAGTCCGCACGTGCGTTCCAATTTTATAGTGGTCGATCTAGCGGACACGATATGATAATTAACTGTAATTGTAGGGTGCGCTTCGGCGCACCTTATACCAAATCCGGGTTCACCTGCGCTCTACCCAACCACCGCCAGAAAATGGCGAAAGTCTTGTAGGATCGATCGCGGTTTGGCGTGCTGTGGAACCTGCGGAGCTTCGGGGTTTCTAGACTCCTAGGCGTCTGGGACGGACTGAGAAACAGACGCGGTGTCAAGCTCCGGCGCGCAAGTTACGGCTTGTAAAGGAATCTTGACAATAAACTCCGTCCCTTTCCCGGGAGCCGAAATACAACTAATTTGACCGCCGTGTTGTTCGACAACAATTTGGTGACCGATAGATAAACCCAATCCCGTGCCGCTTCCTACAGGTTTTGTGGTAAAAAATGGGTCAAACATCTTTTTCTGCACTTCTTCGCTCATGCCAATACCGTTGTCAGCAATCCGAATCACCGCGAATTCACCGGGAGGACGGTGGGGAGGAAAGGCGGCTGACAACTGATTGTAAGCTCTTGTTTCTGGGCATGAGCCAGCGGAGCATTCTGCTGTTTCCAGCTCGGTACGAATCATAATTCTCGGGTAAGGTTGAGTCTCTAGGGCGTCAATGGCATTATTGAGCAAACTGGCAAACACCTGATTCAACTGACTGCTGTAACAGGCAACTTCCGGCAAGGTGGCGTAGTTTTTAATTACATCAATCTCTCTGGAAATTATGCTGCCGTTGATTGTTTTGCTAATACCTTTACCTCGCGATCGGTGCTGGACGAATAGCAGAGTGTTATCAATACTTTGATTGATATTTACCTGTTTGATGCCGGATTCATCGAGTTTTGTGAAAAACTTTAACGATTCAACAATTTGTTGAATTCGCTTGGCTCCAGACTCGATTGACTGCATCAGCCGCCACCAATCTTTTTGCAAAAATTCTAAATCTATACTCTGAGCTATTTGCTGTATTTCTTCTCCGGGAGCGGGATATTTTTTTTTGTAAAGTTCCAGGAGATTGTTGATATCTTGGAAATAGTGGCGGGCTGGATTGATATTGCCCAAAATAAAACTATTGGGATTGTTAATTTCGTGGGCAACTCCTGCTACCATTCGCCCGAGACTAAACATTTTTTCTGTTTGAATAAGTTGGGATTGGGTGCGTTTTAAATTGTTTAATGTTAATTCTAATAGATCAGCTTTTTCTCGTTCCCGCAGTGCGCTTTTTCGCAGTTCTAGTTCTGCTTGTTTGACTGCGGTGATATCGCGGCTCACAGACAAGACAGATGCAATTGTCCGATCGCGCTTAAATTCAGGAACCATGCAAACTTGATAGAATTTAGTACCGAACTTGGTGAGACAATGGAGCTCAAAGGACTGTTCGGTTTTGTTAGCGAACACGGCGGACAAAGTTGCTTCACAGAGCATCACCACATCTTCGGGCATTTCTAACTCTCGATGGGTTTTACCTAGGAATGCTTCGGCGGCGATTCCTGTGGCTAATTCTGCAGCAGGATTGACGTAAAGGTGGCGCAGTTGCCGGTCAAATCGGGCAATGATATCCGGGGAATTTTCCGCTAAGGCTCTGAATTCTTGTTCGCGGCGGTATGAGGTTTCTTGGGCCAGCTTTTGCTCGGTAATGTCGTAAGTCATCATCAGAATGCAGTTGGTGTCGCCTATGCTAATAATTTCTGCGGATACGAGGACAAACTTGATTTTGCCTAACTTGGTACGAAACTGGAATTCTTGTTTGTAAATAGCGCCGGATAGTTGCAAGAGTTGCGAGAAACGATCGCGCTCTTGGCGATTCTCCCACAAATTGATTTGGCGATCGGTTTTGCCCAATATTTCCTCGGGAAAATAGCCGGTGAGGTTGCAAAAGCTCTGGTTGACTTCCATCAAGTATCCCTCTTCCAAGGTGGCGAGCGTCATGGCTGCGGGGCTGCTGCGAAAAGCTTTGGCAAATTTTTCTTCGGAAAAGCGCAGCGCTAGCTCGGCTAATTGGCGCGATCGCACTTCTGCTCGCAGCAGCGTATTTTGTTGTTCTAATTGTTTGGTGAGGTTTCGCAGTTGCAGGTGGACGTTGATCCGGGCGATCGCCTCTTCGTGCTGCAGCGGTTTAGTGATGTAGTCTACTGCTCCCAAAGTCAACCCTTTCACTTTATCCGCCGCCTCGGAAAGAGCCGTCATAAAAATTACAGGAATGTCCTTAACTGTTTCTATTGCTTTCAGGCGGCGGCAGGTTTCAAATCCGTCTATTCCCGGCATCATAATATCTAGCAAAATCAGATCCGGTACGATTTTCTCGACTCTCTGCAGCGCTTTTTCTCCGGTAGTCGCTACAAAAATCTCAAATCCGTATTCCACCAGGAAATATGATAAAATATTAATATTATCTGGTTGGTCGTCTACGATTAATACTTTGCTTTTTTGCTGATACTGCATACTTTTTTGCTACTTTAAACTAAAAAAAACTCGGCAATTAATACAAAGTAGGTTGGGTTGAGGCACTCGTACCCAAACTGAGAGCCGAGATGTTGCGTCGCTGTTACGCGGTTGCTTGGGTTTTGTTGAAATTGGTGCAACAGATCGGATGTAGGAGATGGAGGAAATATCTGCAATATATCATAACACTATTTATACTTCTATTTTGTTCTCCTCATATCAATTTTTGGGTGTGAGAAACCGGGTTGCTTGCAGCGCGGGCAAAAAAATCAGTTTCTCAAAGTCGCGAAGTACAACCGTCATAAAGGCCAGCAGCTTTCGGAGCCGATCTCAACGATTGCGTTTCGCCCGCCAAAACTTACTTACGTATTTTCTCCCTCCCCTCATTACTATTTATACTTCAAAATTCCTCGCTCGAAACGACTTTTATAATTGTTTAATTATTTTGAGGAGTGGCGCGCATTTGTTAAAAAGTTCGGGTTTATTCCTAGATAACTCGCCGCTAAATCGGATTTTTTCGGAGAAACGGGGTTTATTTAAATCCAGGTAAATCGGTACCGAGTTTATTTATTCATCCATATTTAAACAAGGCTGAATTAGTAGAATTATCGCGTCATCGTCATAGCGATCGACTAACTGCAAAATTTTCCGAGCAAATAGGGCATACTTGGGATTTAAGTCTTGGAGGTGCTGTGCTTCGTCCTTAATTTGCTCGAAGTTGCCGATTTGAGCGGCTCGGTACAAATCGAGCAACTCTTCGCGGGGAGGCATTTCTGGGTTTTCTGAGCCGATCGCCAATTCAGATTCATGTCGTGAAGCAAAGCTATCCCGTAGGGAATCGAACGCAGCCTGAAAAATCCAAGACAATCCCAGATAATTTTGTATTTTTGCCAAAAATTCATCGATTTGAAAAAATTTACCGATCAAATCGTTATAGCCTATTTCCTCTTGCTTTTCCAACTCCAACTCGAACAGCCCGCTAGTAGCAATTAAGATGGGCGTCTCCCGAAACATTGGCAAACAGCGCAATTGAATGCAGAGTTCAAAACCGCTAATCCCGGGCATTAACAAGTCAGTAATAATTAAATCGGGTTCCTCAGAAATGGCTGTTTCTAAACCTATTTCACCCGAATCAGCCTCAATTAACTCAAAACCCAGCGGCGCTAAAATATCCACCATCAAAGAGCGATTTTCTGGGCTATCGTCAACAATTAAAATTTTGCGCCGTTTCCCTTCATAACCTGTAATGACGGGCTGTGACTGCGGGGGCGAAATTGGTGCTGCAAAATCGGCGATAGACAATTCAATTTCAAACCAAAACGTACTCCCAACGCCCCAACAACTTTCGACATTGAGTTCGCCTCCCATCAGCGAAACCAAAGTTTGGGCGATGTTTAATCCCAAACCCGTACCTTCTGTCTTCTTCCCGATCTCGCCCGCTTGTTCAAAAGGCAAAAATACTCGTTCCATTGCGTCGCTAGCAATGCCAATTCCTGTATCTTTAACTTGAAAGCGGATTTTGGTAATTGGGAAAGCGCTGCTTGGATCTGATGCAAAACCAGACTCCTGGCTGGTCTCCAATATTCCTGCAACAAATTGACTGTTCTCAATTACGTCTACTTTGAAAATCACGCTGCCTTTCTCGGTAAATTTAATCGCGTTACTTAACAAATTCAGGATAATTTGACGCAACCGCTTTTCATCGACAGAGACACAATCAGGAATGTTAGCTGCTATTTGGGAGACAAAAACTAAGCTTTTTTGTTCAGCTTTGAGCCGAAAAATTTCTGAGATATCGTGGATAAAAGCCGGGAAAAAAACATCGTTAGCAGTTAACTCGATCTTTTCAGCTTCAATTTTAGCCAAATCTAAGATATCATTAATTAAAGTCAGCAAATGAGAACCGCACTGCAGCACCATGCGAATTCGCTCTTTGTCGCGGGGACACAAATCAGGCTGTCGGGAAAGTATTTGAGTGTAGCCGAGAATGGCATTGAGAGGGGTACGCAGTTCGTGGCTCATATTGGCAAGAAAAGCGCTTTTAGCAAGGGATGCGACTTCGGCGGCTAATGCGGCTCGTTGGAGTTCGGCAGTGCGATCGCTGACATTTTGTTCTAAAGTGCGATTGTAGTCAGTCAGCAACTTTTCGGTGTTTTTGCGATCGGTGATATCTTGAAAAGCGGCGATCGCGCCGATAATGTTGCCAGTTTCATCAAACAGCGGCGTACTGAAAACTTCTAAAGGAACAGTGCGATCGGGCAAGCGAATTTCTACGTCTTCCACCCTCACGGTTTCTCCCCGCAGCGATCGGGCGATCGGCATTTTTTCGAGTGAATATAATTCATCGGTTCCTCCATCGTAAACTCTAAAAACTTCTGCGAGTTTGTCGGTTGTAGCTTCCAGTAAAGTCTGGATACCTACTAATTGCCGCGCTGTCTGATTGGCGTAAATAAGTTGCCCAGTCAAGTCGTGAACTGATACTCCCGCTGGCATAGCTTCGAGCATTTGTTTGATGCGACTTTCACTCTCGGTTAAGGCAGCATTTAAAGATTGCAGCGACTTCAAAGCAGATTGCAGTTTTTCTGCCATATTATTGAACGAAGTTGCCAACTGTCCGACTTCATCAGCGCGGTCAATTTCGACAGTTGCATCCCATTCATTGTTAGCTAGAGCTTTGGCGGCACTATTTAAGCGTAAAATTGGATTAGTTATCCATTTAGCTGTGAGAATACCCACCGCAACTGCTCCGATTAAGGCGGCAATACACAAGATAATTGTAGTTCGGTTGTTGGCGTCAATTTCCGCCATAAAGTCAGATTCGGGGATGACGATCGCAATCAACCAATCTAAACCAAAATTATCCCGGTAAGGCACTACTTTCAGCAATTGCCGTTGGCCATCTATTTCAAAATTAAGGAGTTGAGCATCTTTGATTTGGGAAAAGTCGGCAAAGCGATCGGTTAAATATCGACCTGTGGCGCGGATTATAAGATTTGGGCTTGCCGTCGATTTCAATCGATTAAACTGCTGGTTGCTAAAAACATAGGAATTCTCGGGGCCGGAATTGGCTACTAACAATCCGCTGCGCTCGACAATGAAAATTTTTGCAGACTTGCTGATTTTTAAGCTGTTGAGAAAATCGCCGATTGTTGTCATGCTGAGATTGACCGAAAAGACTCCCAGCAGTTCCTTTGTAGTCTCATTGTAAATCGGTCGATTCCTGTTAATTACTAAATCTGTATTGTCACCCACTGGATAAATCTGACTCCAGGTTGATTTCCCCGCAGCTTTAGCAGCTTTGTACCAAGGTCTTTTTGTGGCATCAGGTTGTCGAAAAGTTGTATATAGTTTAGTTTTATTGCCCAGCGAGTCTGGAACATACAGATTTATGATACCTTTATCCAATTCGTCCGATCGCATAATCACATAGTCTCCGGTAGCGCGACTGCTTGCAACGAAGTCTCCGCGTTTGCTACCAAACAAGATTGTTGTCGGCGACTCGAACTGTTTGAGTTGAAAAAAAACGTAGCGTTCGATCTGCGTTAAATCTTGTAAATTTATCGTTTTTTGGCGCACTGCATCCGCGTTAATGCGATTGATTAAATCCGGCGCGGACAGATATGTATCGAGGTAATGTACGACGCGATCGCCAATTTGTACTGCAAGCTGGTTTGCCAAGTTCTCAACCGCCTTTTCTCCGTTTTTGTAGGAAAGATACCCCACCAACCCCGCAGTACCCGCAATTTGCAGCACAAAAGGGACAATCAGCACCGTTCGTAAGGAGAGTTTTTTGAGCATGGCAGTTAGGCGATCGACTGTTTTAATAGACATCAGGATAAAACCCTAGGTAATACCATTTTATATTTTATATTTTATATCGAACAATTGGTAATGACTGATGACTATCGGGGTTTGGAGCGCGAACCTACATGAATCGGTCTACATCTGCGGTTGAAAATACCAAATCAAAATATTGCCGTTTTCAGTTGAATGAAGTATGGATATCCGGTAATAAGACGGTACTACCGTGTCTAAAGCTGTATTTCATCTGATTGAAAACTGGTATCTTACCAAAAACCCAATGCCACAATCATCAAAATTACTGCTAAAATAAAGTACGAGTCCTTGCCACTCAAACGCAGACCATGACCGCACAAACCCCAGTACAATTCCAAGACAGTTTCGACATCATCGTAGTTGGTGCCGGACACTCCGG
>JAUBOH010000304.1:0-1690 GCA_036700145.1 Microcoleus occultus BM001215366 | reverse complement strand
CAGTACAATTCCAAGACAGTTTCGACATCATCGTAGTTGGTGCCGGACACTCCGGCTGCGAAGCCGCCCTCGCCACTTCTCGCCTCGGCTGTCGCACTCTTCTCCTCACCCTCAACCTGGACAAAATAGCGTGGCAACCCTGCAATCCGGCTGTCGGCGGCCCGGCTAAATCTCAACTTACTAACGAAGTGGATGCGTTAGGCGGCGAAATTGGCAAAATGGCCGATCGCACTTACCTGCAAAAACGCATCCTCAACTCTTCGCGAGGCCCCGCAGTGTGGGCGCTCAGAGCGCAAACAGACAAGCGCGAATATGCCGCTGTCATGAACAATATTGTCGAAAATCAACCCAATTTGACCATCCGGGAAGCGATGGTGACAGACTTAGTTTTGGGTAAAAACGAAGAAGTGATCGGAGTCGAAACATACTTCGGTGTCGCCTTTGAATGCAAAGCCGTAATTCTCACCACAGGCACTTTTTTAGGTGGCACAATTTGGGTAGGAAATAAGTCGATGCCCGCCGGACGCGCCGGAGAATTTGCCGCTGTTGGTTTGACGGAAACTCTCAACCGTTTGGGCTTTGAAACTGGCAGGTTGAAAACTGGAACTCCGGCAAGAGTTGACAAACGAACTCTCGATTATACGAACCTGGAACCGCAACCCGGAGATGCAGATGTCCGCTGGTTTAGTTTCGATCCAGAAGTTTGGGTGGAACGGGAACAAATGCCTTGTTACCTGACTCGAACTACGCCAGAAACTCATCAGTTAATTAGAGACAATTTGCACCTTTCTCCAGTCTACGGCGGCTGGGTTGATGCGAAAGGGCCGCGCTATTGTCCGAGTATTGAAGATAAGATTGTCCGGTTTGCAGATAAGGAAAGTCACCAGATTTTTATCGAACCGGAAGGTAGGGATATTCCTGAACTTTATATCCAAGGTTTTTCGACTGGTTTACCGGAAACTTTGCAATTGCAAATGCTGCGGACTTTGCCTGGTTTGGAAAAGTGCGAGATGATGCGTCCGGCTTATGCTGTGGAGTACGATTATTTGCCTGCAACTCAGTGTTTTCCGACGCTGATGACTAAGAAGATTGAAGGGCTATTTTGCGCGGGTCAGGTGAACGGTACGACTGGCTATGAGGAAGCTGCCGCACAGGGGATTGTGGCGGGGATTAATGCGGCTAGGTTTGCGAAAAATCAGGAGATGATTGTGTTTCCTCGCGAGCAAAGTTATCTGGGGACTTTGATTGATGATTTGTGTACGAAGGATTTGCGGGAACCTTACCGGATGTTGACTTCGCGATCGGAATACCGGCTGTTGTTGCGATCGGACAATGCCGACCAACGCTTGACTCCGCTCGGACGGAAAATTGGCTTGATTGGCGATCGGCGTTGGGAGTTATTTGAGCAGAAACAAGCTAATATTGTGGCGGAGAAGAAACGCTTGTATTCGACGCGGGTGAAGGAACATGAGGAATTGGGCAAGCAAATTTTAGCTGAAAGCCAACAATCGATTAAAGGTTCGATTACTCTAGCTGATTTGTTGCGTCGTCCTGGTTTTCATTATGTCGATTTGGAACGGTACAATTTAGGCGATTCTAGTCTGAAGTTGGCGGAGAAAGAGGGTGCAGAAATTGATATCAAATATTCTGGATATCTGCAAAAACAGCAAAATCAAATTGATGAAATTGT
>JAUBOH010000303.1:0-8555 GCA_036700145.1 Microcoleus occultus BM001215366 | reverse complement strand
GTTTGGGAGGCAGAATGGGGATTGATGCTACTACGAAGATGCCGCCGGAAACCGATCACGAATGGGGTAAACCTTTGGAATCCGATCCCGATATGACGGCGATGGTTCAGCGGCGTTGGGTTGAGTATGGTTTGGCTGATTTGAATTTGGGAGAAGTCGATCCGAATTTGTTTGGATATGAGATGAAGTAGGGGAATCAACCGCAAAATCTGAGATATTGCACCATCCTCGATCGAGCTGTAGGGGCGGGTTCATCAACCATTTATGACACAGATCGACAATCTCAAAAACCCGCCCCCACCCAACTGTGTATCGTATTTTTTGTTTAAGTCCCGATAATTAAATTATTTTAGTTAGCTACTGCACGTTGCCTGAATAATTCTTCATAAATAGGTGTACAAAGTTCTAGAAGAGGAGTTAGTTCATCGGGAAAATTTATTTCGGTTTTTTGATATGTAAAATTACTAGAATTTAAAACATTTGAATACCAATGGTAATATGGTGTTTCCTTTGTCCAACTCAGTGCAGTTTTACTAGGATTTGCTTCCCAGGCAAGCATTTTTTCAGAAAAATCAACTTCAAAATTAGTGCAAATTAAGTTGAGGTAATTTTTAGGTGATAAAACTAAATCATTTGCATCAATAATTAAAGGTGTTTTTTGGGTTAAATTCTTGACTTGTTGAAATAAATTATAATGTTGCAGTAAACCGAGTTTTTCCATATTTAATTCTCCTTGAAATTGATTAGCCTTCCAGTATGAAAAAATTGTTTCTTTCGGATTTCTAATCAAAAACAAATTATTAAGTTGCTCTATCCAATCTCTACCGAACTCTGGTAAAATATGTTTTGATTGATGTTTTTGAAAAGAAAAAGAAGCACCATTAGGCAATTCACCTGTGATTTTTTTAATTATGGCGTTATAATCGGTATCTTTGTACTTCGATAGCTCTTCTGGTTGAATAGGTGGATAATTATCTTGACCTTTAATAGCCAAATAAGCACTGTAAAAAGGCTCATCATAAACGACACATTCATCTAGTTGCTCAAAGGCACGGGTAATAGCTGTTGAACGGCTTCTCGGATAAAACCACATTGCTATATGTTTATTAGTTGTCATGTTTTTATCAAAACTCTCATTAACAATTATCACAAACACCAAAAGTAATACCTAACTCCTTCAGCCAGCGGCGATAGGCAATAGAAGCGCGATCGCACTGAGCGTGTACTTCTGATGCCCAGTCTGCCTCTGCACTGTTTTTGGAGCACAGGGGTAAACGGACTGGACGATGGGATTCCAACAAAACGGCATCTTGATGAAAAAGTTTATCCTGAAACTCACGCAGTTTTGAGTCAGGAGTTTCATGCCCATAATTCATGGCTACCCACATCCATACTGTACATTCTTCTTCACTTACTGGTGTGACAGTAAAGAAAAAAATCATCCGACCTCTAGAAGTATGTTTGACAATATATAACGTTAAGACGCGACAAATTCGCTGAAAGTAAGTAACTTTTCCTCCTACACCAGTACCGTCATGATCGGGTTGCCACATCTGAAGGTTACGAACAATAATACCATCTGTGTCTATTTCCACTTCATAGTCTTCAATTTCTGCTTTTTGAGAATCCCCCACAAATCCTTCATGAGCAAAACAAAAGTGAGAGATATCAAATCCATTCTCAAAGGCGCGAAAAGGACTCGAACGACAGTTATATGGGCCCATTAAGACTTTTCGATAGTCGGCATCGTCCCACTCTGGAAATGGAGCTAAATCTTTAGCAGGTTCTCCTAAACACACCCACACCAAGCCATAGCGTTCCTGACACTGGTAAGTCTTGATTCGTGCACCGGCTGGTGGCTTTTGCTTGGGGTTAGCGGGAATATGTACGCATTCACCATATACATTGTACTGCCAACCATGATACCCACAAATGATGGTATCATCAACCATCTTTCCTAGGGAAATACGAACACCTCGATGAGGACACCGATCTTGCCAAACTTGTACAGTAGATTCAGGATTGTTACTGCGCCACAACGCCAAGTCTTCCCCCAACAGGCTAACTCGCTTAATACTATTAATTTGGCACTCTTTTGAGATTGCTACAGGATACCAATCATTTAGAATAACTTTGTCAGTTGTTAGCATAGCGACAATACAATACTTTAGTTTTGAATGTGCAGTATAACCACGATCTTATTGTATTTCTGGTAGACTAAGGAGTGATTATAATTTTTCCGAAAAACTTCTTAGCCTGAAAAAATATCTGAGCTTCCTTAATTTGGGGCAAGGGAAAAACTTTAGCAACCACAGGTTTGAGAAGCCCCTGTTCGATATATCTAACTAGGCGCTCGAATAAAGTTGAGTCATAGCGTGTCGCACCAACCATCTCCAATTCTTTGTAAATCAAATCCCGTAGATTCAGATTCACTAGAGGACTAGAAATTGCTCCTGCACAAATATACCTTCCTCTAACTGTTAGGTTGTTAATCATTAGATTAAAATAGTCTCCTCCAACCACATCCAAAACAACTGTAACTTGATGTTTCACTAAATTGTCAGCCAATACTTCATTCTTTAGATAAACATAATCTGTACCCAACTCATGAGCAAAATTCTCTTTACCAGAACCGACAACACCAATAACTGTCGCACCTCTAATTTTGCTTAACTGAATCAAAGCACTACCAACACCGCCAGAAGCACCCATAATTAGTACAGTGTCTGCTTCTGATACTCTTCCTTTGGTAAGCATATTTTCTGCTGTTGCATAAGAAGAGGGAAATGAAGCTAGTTCAATATCAGAAAGTGGAGAATTAATTGGGTAAACATTAGTAGTAGGAACTATTGTGTATTCGGCAAAACCACCATCTAATTCACTGCCAAGATATTGACAATCTTCTAAATTTTCACCCAGAATACAACCATTGACAATTACTCGTTGCTGGATGAGCTTTTCGTTTACCTGATCTCCAACTTCCACTATCTGACCAGCAACTCCATTACCTTGGATGCGAGGAAACTTAATGTTAACTTGTTGCCAACCAATAGGTTTATTATTTTTGTTTTTATCTTGTAAAATGCTTTGAAAATTGTCCTCTGCTCCATACCAACCTGTGCGAGTATTAATATCTGCATTATTGACAGAACAAGCTCCTACTTTTATCAATACTTCTCTCGGTTTCGGGGTTGGTTTAGGAACTTGGGTATAGACCAGTTTTTCCGATCCACCAAATCCTGTTAGAATAACCGCATTCATTAACTCAGTCATTATTTTTGTCGATCTACGAATTACCCAACTTAGTCCGCACTTTCATCAAAATTTCTCCCAGGCGATTTTTTCCACTCCCATCTTGACCACATCCCCAATAATAATCTTTGGGAGCATTTTCTACTATTATTTCATTCCCCGTACTCAGCAATATTTTGTCAATATCTTGATGGGTTTGAAACTTACAAAATAAGCCTTTTTCCATCACATCCTCTTTTACTTCCTCCCAGTCTTGGCGGAGGGGACGGTTGCGTTCGCGTCCCATTTTAGCCGCATCAGCCGGAGTTTTGGCTAACCTAATTGCTTCGAGATGTTCAGTCCCCACAAATTTTTGGGCTTGAAAATAATGCTCTGAAGTTTGCCACCATAACCCATCTAACTCAAAACCGTGGGGGGAGAAGTTGGAGAAACAACCATAGGGCTTTTCTAGTTCATCAAAAAAGTAAATGGTCATTAATCTTTATCCAACAGACGAAAGTGTAAAATGCCCCATTGCATATATCCTTGTTCGTAACGTTCGATCCAAGGTTGAATGCTGTTTAAGGTTTTGTCAGCAAATTCCTTTGAAGTTAATTGTACTACTTCATCGTATCGCTTCTGCACTTCTTCTCCAAAACGTCGATAATGGATCGGCACATTTTGGGAAAGGTCAATAAAGTGTAGTTCCTCAAAACCTAACTCTTTTGCCGTTTGACTGTAAAAGCGATCAGACCCCATATCTCTAATTCCCAGACGGTCAAAAGCAGGTTGCAATGCTCCAGGAGGACAAGTTTCGCTTTGCAAGGGGTCAGTAAAAATCAACTCCCCCCTCGGTTTTAATATTCTCTTGATTTCCTGGAAAACCCCACGGCGATCGCCACTATGCAATATAGCATCCTGAGACCAAACAATATCAAAAGATTTGTCGGGATAGGGAATATCGTCAAAACTCCCTTGTGTCACTTCTACCAAGTGGCTTAAGTTTTGTTCTTGATTAAGTTGGGTGTTGCGTTGATTTTGCAACTGACTTAAATTAAGACAGCAGACGGAACAGCCGTAGGTTTTGGCCAAATACCGCGCGGCCCCTCCATATCCTGCCCCCAGGTCGATCACCCGTGAATTTTGGTCTATTTTTTCCAGAGTTTGGGCGATAGTTTCTACGGTACGCAGGGAAGCATTGTGAATGGGTTCGTCTGGTTGGGTATAAATTCCATAATGAATATGTTCTCCTCCCCAGATCGCCGCGTACATTCTGTCGGTTTCGGTGCCATCATAATATTGTTGGGCGATTTTTACTGCTTCTGTCATTTATTTTCTATCTATTGATTAAATGAAAGTTATAACATTTTTTGAATAGGTTTCAATGCTGCCGACAACTTATAGGACTAATTACTCACGCCGAAAATCTGTATAACCAGCAGAAAAAAGTTCAAGATAATTCTAAAATTCGCATCATCAAAGGCGGAGGTGAGGAGACTATCGTACACAACGTATTAAATTGAAGTCCCGTCACCCTACTTAATGTTTTGTTACATACTTGTAAGTTTCCCCGCCGACTTACTTATTTTGTCAATTCGCAATCATGGTTTAGCACCAAATTTAAAAGATGTGGCTGTATATGATAAAGGCTGTGGTACATTTAACCTGACAGCAGAAACTGAATTTTCAGACCTGAACTCAAATTTTGCTTTTCTCAAGGCAAGGAAAGGAAGAATTTTAGAAGTTATGTTTAGAAAATCAGGGTTAAAATAGCAACGTACATTGAAAATAGAGGAAAAAAATTGTGAAAACTCGATTAGCAATAGTAACAGGTGCAAGTGGGACTGTTGGAGCGTGCTATGTCAAACATTTTGTACAACAGGAAAATACAAAATGTGTGGCTCTTTCCCGAAGCAAGTTAGAAACCAGCGAAGTTATACAATTTAAAGTCGATCTTCTGGACGAGAAAGGAACAAGGGAAGCGATCGAACAATTAGACATCAGTGAAGTTTCTGATTTAATCTTGGTGCATGGTGTAGGTAAATTCAAATATGAATACTTAGAGTCTTTACCCCACCTCAACTGCGATCGCTACAAAATAGATAGTGAAGTATTTTCGTCAAACTACCATACTTTTCTCAACGTTGTCAACCCCCTAGTCGAAAAACTTAATGAAGAACATCAGCGCGGGCGGAAAACAACACTGGCACTTTGTGGTTTTGGCTCCATCAGTGATAAATACAAAATTCCATTCTGGCGTTCTTATACCTATGCTAAAGATACTTTACGCCAATACATCAAAGACTTAGCTAAGTCAAAAAACTGGAAAGGATTAATTCGGGGACGTTTTATTAATGTTAGTACCACAGATACAGGCAATGAAAATATGTTGCGCCCCAATGTAAAGGTTGAAGAAAAACAATATTGGTTAAAACCAGAAAAAATTGTTGCTCAATCTCTGCCAGTTATTGAAAGTTTAAAACCTCTATGGCAAGAAATAGATGTTTATGAAATCTTGCCAGGATTTAATCCAGAAGAATATTACAACGACTATCAGACAATCAAAGAAAAATGGGAACGTCAGATGGGGTTGGTAAACTTGAGATGAGATTGTGCTTGTTGAATGCCAAAATGAACATCTCTCTAGCGATTCCAAATGATTTGTGAACACAAAAAAACTGTTTAATGTTCCTAATTTAAAAAACTACGATGCCTTTTGACGATTCAGTTAGACTCGCTATAGATATCCCACCCCACTTTGACATTATAGTGGTGGGTTCTGGTGCAGCAGGACTTTATGCAGCCCTTTGTTTGCCAGCTCATTTACGAGTGGGTTTAATTACCAAAGATGCCATACATACTGGTTCAAGTAACTGGGCACAGGGAGGTATTGCTGCGGCCATCGACCCGTCAGATACCCCAACATTACACCTAGAAGATACAGTGAGCGCTGGTGTGGGTTTGTGCGACCCCGAAGCTGTAAAATTTCTGGTAGAAAATGCTCCAGCAGCGATCGCTCACCTAGTTGAAATGGGTGTAGCCTTCGATCGCAAAGGAGAAAAACTGGCGATGACCCTAGAAGCTGCCCATTCTCGCCCTCGCGTACTTCATTCAGCAGACACCACAGGTCGAGCGATTATCGAAACCCTGACTGCCAAAGTTCGGGAACGTCCGAATATTCAGGTAGTTTCTCAAGCAGTTGCATTGAGTTTGTGGCTGACTCCACAAAAAGATCGCGTTCAAGGTATTAGCCTTCTCTACCAAAGTCAAATCCAGTGGCTAAAATCTTCTGCAGTCATCTTGGCAACAGGTGGAGGCGGTCAAGTATTTACCCAAACCACTAATCCTAAAGTCAGTACCGGAGATGGAGTTGCACTAGCGTGGCGTGCGGGGGCAGTTTTGCGTGACTTAGAATTTTTCCAATTTCATCCCACTGCTTTAACTAAACCAGGAGCACCCCATTTTCTGATTAGCGAAGCTGTTCGCGGGGAAGGAGCCCATCTAATCGACGATCGCGGCTACCGCTTTGCCTTTGAGTATCATCCTGCTGGGGAGTTAGCTCCCAGAGATGTTGTTAGTCGAGCTATTTTCCATCACTTGCACAAAACTGCTGCCGACCCCACCCACGCTCACGTTTATTTAGACTTGCGACCGATTGACCCCGATCGCATTCGCTATCGCTTCCCTAATATTATTAATGTCTGTCAACAATGGGGTATTGATGTTTTTCAGGAGCCGATTCCAGTTGCTCCTGCTGCTCATTATTGGATGGGCGGAGTTGCTTGCGACCTAATGAGTCAAACTTCCATTCGCGGACTCTATGCGATTGGGGAAACGGCGAGTACGGGGGTTCACGGAGCAAATCGTCTAGCTAGTAATTCTTTGTTGGAATGTGTTGTGTTTGCGGCTCAACTGTCTCGAATTGAAATTGAGCGAATTTTGGTTGATCCGGATTCTGATTCTTTGATGTGCGTAGACTCTGACTGGCAGGGGGAGGTGGAAAAGATCGCATCGATTCGGCAAATGTTACCGAGTTTGATGTGGGAAAATGCCGGTATTTCTCGTCAAGGAGAGTGGTTGGAGTTGGCACTGGAGCAAGTGAATGATTGGCGAGAAATGTTGGCTAGTTTGCAGATCGTTGAGTTTTTAGTGAATCTATCACCCCAGCAGAGGATACAGTTAGACTCGACTGATGCTGAAGAGCAGTTGCGGACGGTGGCGGAAACGCTTAATCTTTTGGATTTGAGTTATTTAATTCTTAGAAGTGCTGTATGGCGCAATGAAAGCAGGGGCGGTCATTACCGGAGCGATTATCCGCAAACTTCTGAAAATTGGGAACTACATACTTTGGTGCATGGCTATTCGCTAAACACTGGAAAAAGGTGGACAATATAGCGAGTATAAATGAATTGTGAAAAGGCATCGTAGTTTTTAAAATCGCGAGCGAAGCTATCTCGTAGCGAATCGCCCCTACTCTTCCAAAATCTCAACTAAATCACAAATCAGTTTACCGTTCCAAAACCTCAACCAAGTCTTCCACCATCAGATCGAAGACTTCAGCAAGTTTCTGCAAAGCGTGTAGTCCACCGTTGCCAGCTTAGGAGCTTGCGCGTAATTTTTAACCGTGCTGTAGGGAATTCCCGTTCTCTCGGAAACTTCTTTCAGCGTCCAACCCTTCTCCTGGGCGAATTCTCGAACTCGCAATCGAATTAAACCCATTTTCCCGCTGACAAATCAGTTTATTGTTCCAATATCTCAACCAAATCTTCGATCGCAATATCGAACGCACGGGCCAATTTGTTAAGAGCCGTATAGTCTACAGTTGCCAGCTTGGGAGAATGGGCATAACTTCTAACTGTACTGTAAGGAATACCCGATCGCTCAGAAACTTCTTTCAACGTCCAACCTTTCTCCTGCGCTAGTTCTCGAACCCGCAACCGAATTAGACCCATTTTCCCGCTGACAAATCAGTTTACCGTTCCAAAACCTCAACCAAGTCTTCCACCATCACATCGAAGACTTCAGCAAGTTTCTGCAAAGCCGTGTAGTCCACCGTTGCCATTTTTGGGGCTTGGGCGTATTTTTTAACCGTGCTGTAGGGAATTCCCGTTCTGTCAGAGACTTCTTTCAGCGTCCACCCCTTTTCCTCAGCGAGTTCTCGAACTCGCAATCGAATTAATCCCATTTATGCTTGACAGCAGCTATGCTCATATCTTTTAATATATACAGATACAGCGATCGCCCCGTGACCTGAGAAATCTAGAGCGAGCGCCTTTCATTCACCACCCACAAAAGTGGGAAGGATTTTCCTATGATACCAAAAC
>JAUBOH010000302.1:0-8602 GCA_036700145.1 Microcoleus occultus BM001215366 | reverse complement strand
TTTGTAGTGAGGACTTTAGTCCTTTTCAAATTCCGAGGACTAAAGTCCTCACTACAAACCTATTTTTGGCGATGTTTAATCGCATATAACATTAATTTGTAAATGGTAATTACCAATTACAAATTAATACATTTGCGATTCAATTTCGTCAAAAGTAACAAAACGTTCACCGGGCAACAAAACGGGCTGCAAAGCAAAAATTAGCTGACCTCGATCGCTTCCTTGACTGACAACTACACCCGCCGGACGCTGCATCTGCTCGGAATGCACTTTGAGATACATACTATATGCCGATCGAGCAGCTCGGATCAAATTGGGAGCTAGCAAGCTGTGACGAGCGGAAGTTTCTATCCTGGGTTCTGGGTTAGGCTGGTATCGGGTCACTGGAAACTTATGATAATGGTATAGGTCTAGCTATTGGTGTTGGCTCTCTTATCGATCGAACAGACCTTATTTTTTAAGCATAAACTTAGGTGGAAATTAATACATTAACCTACAATCCTCCCTTAGCTGCGATCGAACTGCGACTGCGAGCGCTCCTTTCGGCCCAACTGTACGCTGCTGCGTGGGTAGATCCTTCCCCCGCAACGCTAATGGGGGTTTTCGAGCACCTGCGGACTCTCCGCTACATCCTCCACGACTACGTGCCCAGACCCGTATCCGAATCTCCGCCCAACCCCGGAGAGGTGCGCTACCAGTGGCAAACAGGCACCTTGCTGTTCACGGATTTGGCAGGGTTTACGTCGCTGTTAGAAGCGAACGCGGCCCAGGGGCGCAAGGGAGCTGAAACGCTGCTGGGCGTGATTAACGACTATTTTGCCTCAATGATTCAAATTGTCAGCAAATCGGGCGGGGATTTGCTGGAGTTTACCGGAGATGCGATGCTGGTGCAGTTTCTGTCAGGAACTCACCAAGAGGATACAGCTAGGGCTGTGCGGGCGGGTTTGCGGATGCAGCGGGCGATGGCTCAATTTGCCAATATTGAAACGGCGCGGGGTGTTTTGTCTTTGAGGATGCGGGTGGGTATCCACTGCGGCCGCTACATTAGTGCTGATATCGGCACGCCGCTGCGGATGGCTCACGTACTGCTGGGGCATTCAGTCCAGCAAGCCAAGCAGGCTGAGGGTTCTGGGACTGTGGGGCGGGTGTGTTTGACTGAAACTGCTAGAGAGTCTGTGGGAGATCAATTTCGCTTTGAACCCGGGAAACCGGGTTATTTGTTGGTGGCGGACGATTTCACGGACGATCGGCTCGGAGAGTATGATATCACTTTGACTGGGCGGCGGATGCCGAGTTCGGTATTGCTCGATCGCAGCGTTTCCGGTTTGGTAAGAGAAATCTCCGAAGCGGTGAAGCGGCTTGAACCCCTTGCTAGTTATATTCCCAAACAGATCCTGAGACTGCTGGTTGAAAATGCTGACAGGCGGAAAATCCCGCCCGATTTTCCCGAACCGACGGTGATATTTGTCAACTTGATCGGTGTACCGAAGTTCGTGGACAAAGCAACGCCAGCGGAAGAAGCCAACCTGGTACTCGGCTGTTCTCGGGTTTTTGCGCTAATTGATGCTGTGGTGTCAGCGAAAGGGGGCGTGCTGCAAAAAGTAACGGCGCACTTGGATGGTTCGGATATGCTGATTTATTTTGGCGTGCCCGATGTTCACGCCGACGATCCAAGTCGCGCGGCGAGTGCGGCGATTGCGATCCGGGATCTGATTGCAAGTTTGCCTCCGATAATTATTGGCGGTCAAAATGTGAAAGTAAGCTGTCAAATTGGGCTGTCCCAAGGGCCGGTGTTTGCTGCTGAGGTTGGGGAACCGCGAGGGCGCAGGGAGTTTAATATCCTCGGGGATACGGTGAATACGGCGGCTAGGTTGATGAGCAAGGCGGGAGAAAACGAAATTTTGATTGCTCAAACGGTGTTTGAGTCGATCGGGCTAAACTTCGACTGCCAGGCTTTGGGAGCTGTTTCTCTGAAGGGGAAATCTGTTCTGACTCTGGTTTTTGCCTTACATGGTTCAAAGGTTGAGAGGGGAAAAGGGGGCGTTTAAATGACTTCCGTTACTCGCAGACGCTAAATTCCGATCGATACTTCACCGTTCCACTGCAATCCTGCAAAGCTCCACTTTCTAACTCCAACACCATAAAAGCCTCATCGGGCACATCGTATTCACATCCCAAGCTCTTGCTACTAGCGGGAATGAACCCAAAACGCGAATAGAAATCTGGATGGCCCAGCACAACCACTGCCCCAAATCCCGATCGCCCGCACTCTTTTAAACCCTCTCGGATCATCCGCGTTCCTATACCTTGTCGCTGATAGTCGGGTAGAACTGCGACTGGTGCCAACCCCAGAATCGACAGATTCCTAGAACATTTCCCTTCGACGACAACCGGACTGAAGAAAATGTGTCCGACAATGCGATCGAATTCCACAGCAACGAATGAAAATGTAGATGGAATTCCCCGCAGTCGATCGACTAAGTTTGCCTCGGTTTCTCGCCCGAATGCCGCAATATTGACTTGGCGAACGGCTTCTACATCTTCTGGTTTTTCAGTACGAATATCCATAGCTTACATTGATTGATTGATTGTTGTGCCGACTAACAGCAATTATTGCGGCACAAGCTGACCGGAAGACAATCGCTTAATCCCCTCCATCGCCGTAGTTTCTCCAGCTTTATCGCCACCCTCGCGGGCAATTTTCAAAGCTCGCTCGTAGGATTCGAGAGCTTTGGCCGACTGACCAAGACTTTCATAAATCGCGCCCATATTGTTGAGTAAGCGTCCGATACTTGTCTTGTCGCCGATTGCTTCTAACATCGGTATCGCTTGCTGAAAATAAATCAGTGCTTGAGTATCTTTGCCTAATTTTCGAGAGGTAAGTGCCATGTTGTTGAGGAGGCGACCAACGCCAGCCCTGTCTCCGATTTCCCGGCGAATTGCTAAAGCTTGGTGGTAAAATTCCATCGCTCTGTTAAAGTCGCCGATGTTGTAATAGACGCCGCCCATGTTATTAAGAGTACGGCCTAAATCGCGCCGATCGCCGATCGCCGTGCGAATCGTCCGCGCTTGCTGGTAAAATTCGATCGCCTTGGCGTAATTTACCTGTTCTGCGTACACCGCCGCAATGTTGTGAAAAGATTCTGCTATTTCAATTTGGTCGTTGGCCGTTTTGGCGAGTTCCAAAGCTTCTTGATGCAGTTTCATCGCTTCGGAAAAATTGTCCGCAACCCGGTTGACAAAACCGATGAGATTGAGAGTGCGCGCGATACGCGGCCCTTCGCCGATTTCTCGGTGAATGACTAAAGCTTGCCGCAAAACTTCCAAAGCTTTGGGCTGCGAACCCATTTCGGCATAAACTTCCCCGATATTGTTGAGAGTTTCTCCGATTTCCGGTTTGTCGCCTAGTTGCTTGCGAATTGCCAAAACTTGTTCAAAAGTCTGGATTGCTTCTCGAAACAAACCCTCGCGGTGCTGTTTTACTCCTTTCTCAAAGAGTTGGTCTGCTTGCGTTTTGGGGTCAGTTGCTTGGGCGAGATCGCTCGCTCGGGCGCGCCTCGCATTTATAATTGGGGCAAATGCCCGAGCCTCTGAAATTGCCAGCAAGCTGAGTGCGGGCGATAAGACAATACTTATAGCTGCGAGATAGCTGAAGTGGTAAGAGCGGCACTGCACCGATCGAGTCCTCCAATAGCCAAGTTATTACTATTAAGATAGAGCTCTTTGGGGTGTTCCTGCCGAATTTTTTCTCAGTCGCTAGGTTCTGGGTTGGCTTTTGTCTTGCCAGACTGCCAGAATCAGCGGCATATTGTTGAGAGCGGAGATGACGGCAAAGTTTTTGGTCGGTGGAAGCGATGCTTTTTCAGGGCTGTGCAAGATGATGTCCTGTTTGTCAAGTGTGATCCAAGCAATTCCTGACAAGACTTGAATTTCTCGATGAGTTTGAGGCAACCTGTATACCTCGTTTTTCATCAGAATAATGCGATCTGGCGCGGATAACTCAGAGTATCTTTGAAGCATAGTATCTCCTTTGAAATTAAATCATCAAAAATCAAAAATTCAAAGTTATTGCCTGAGCACTGAAATCTTGGGATTTTCCAAATTTTGTAGGGGCGGGTTCACCATTTTTTTTGATAACCGCAAACAACCTAAATAAACCCGCCCCCACGTAACTATTGGCAATAACGCCGATCGATCCAAGCGCGCATTTCATCATCAGTTGCGACACAGGCAGAGCGACCAGTCGATCGATCGCAACCGTGCCACCAAGTGTTACCATCGCGATCGGAGGTCTGCCAAATTCTCAGTTCGTTGTCCCCAGCAGCCGCAGACAGGAACAACCGCCAAACTTGATTCATAGCTAAAAAGAGCCATCGCCCTTTATATTGTTTTGTGGGAAAAGCTCGATCGCCAATCCCGACGAATCTCAATATTTTGGACTTCCGCAACTTTTGAAAAGTAGACATAATCAACACCTCAATCGTGTTAAAATCAACAGAAAATACACGCTAAAGCTGTCAATAATTTGCTCATAGTTACCGCAAAAAATTGATATGTAAATCCTGTAAAAATGAATCTGTTACCTGATAAATTAACCTTAACTCTTGGCAAATTGACAATCAAAGCATTGCTTGCATAGCTTGCATGAATAAAATCGATAGATTGACATCGAAGGTAAAAGCGCTATGAACCAAATCAATACGCGGCGGATGAAACTCTCTCAGATTCAGGCTTTGCTAGCAGTAGCAGAGTGTCAAAACTTTAGCGAGGCGGCTTTGGGATTAGAACTGTCACAGTCAGCAGTCAGCCACGCCATAGCCTGTTTAGAAACAGAATTGGGAGTGCAACTGTTCCATCGCGGGCGACACGGTGCTCAACTAACGCCTGTGGGGGAAAGGGTAGTGATTCACGGGCGTCAAATAGCCCGCGCCTTAGAAATGATGGTGAAAGAAGCGGATTTAGAAAAAGGTTTACAGGGAGGCCAGGTACGGATAGTTACTTTTCGGAGTGTCGCAACTCATATCCTGCCGGGTATTATAGCTAAATTTCGCGATCGCTTTCCCAAAATTGCAGTCAGCATCACCGAAGTCTATTATACCCAGGCTGTGGAAGAGGGTTTGCGATCGGGCAAAGCGGACATCGGCTTTGTGTCTCTTCCCATCTCGGATGAATTTGAAACTAGGGAAATTTTACGGGATAAATATATTGTTTTATTACCGCCGACTGCCAAATTACTAAATGCTAAGATTACTTGGGAAGAATTAGCCGCTTATCCGCTGATTTTGCAGCCGCCAGAAACAGCTTGTTCGATACCGCTTCGCAAGTATTTAGCAACTTCGGAGTTTCCCCTAAATATCGCTTACGAACTCAGCGAAGATTCAACTATTGTCAGTATGGTGATGCAAGGTTTGGGTACAGCAATTATGCCGCGTTTGGCGGCGGAACCGATACCGGCTTCGGTGAAAGTTTGCAGTTTGCCGATGGATTTTGAGAGGGTAATTGCAGTTGCTGTTTTGAGGGATGCGTTGTTAATTCCGGCCGTGTTTGCCTTTTTAGATGTAGTTAAAAGTGCGGTAGAAGTTGAGAATGAGGGGGAGTTTCCGATTAATCCTTCATGATTGGTTAATTGGTTATTTGCTATTTAACTGGTTCCTCGGCTCTGCTCTTCATCGGAATTATCGCTCTCTCTCTGCGTTCTCTGTGTCCTAGAAAGGTTAAATCATTCCTATGCAACCAGAATTGATATAAAACATCAGATTTGGCATAGATTCGCTAATTAGATTTCGCCATCTCTCTCACCCAACTGCGGAAATTCACCTCGGCTTCTACCTCATCTAGCTGCGCTGCTGTCAAAAATTCGTACAGCTTTTCCTTGGGGAGAATCGGAAAAGTGGGGCTGGCAGATACTTCCAAATACTCAGAGTTTTCTAGCTGATAAATTCGCCATTCTCTACCATTGTACCGCCAAAACTCTGGTACTCCCATACTGGCATAGAGAGCTGGCTTATCAATATCAGTATGGGTGATATCTACTTCTACGACTAAATCGGGTGCTGGATCTGTGGCTAAATCTACTGTGCGACCGGCTACGAGGGGCTGATTTTGGATGTAATAGGCATTGTCTGGTTCTGCGCCGCGATTTAGGTCCGATCGATCCAGGGTTGTCGAACCCATTGTTTTTATCTTCAAACCTAGCTCTAACACCAAAATCCAAATCAGTTTTTCGATTAAGCGTGCCGAAAATTCGTGTTCTTCTAAAGGCATGGTAATTTCTAAAGTCCCTCGATCGAATATCAATGTAGCAGCTCGGTTATCGCCCAAAATCTTGAGCAGTTGTTGATAGCCCTGCCAAGTAATATTTCTCAACACTACTCGCTTTTCGCCTATGAGTAACGGTGGTGCGATCGGCGCAACAGAAATCATATGTTTACTTCCAGCTATGATGTTTCTAGGATAACATAAAGATCGATCGATCTTAGATTTTTGAACCGCAGATATCAGCAGATGAACGTAGATAAGATTCCATCCCCGTTCATCTGCGTTTATCTCCTGTTTTCATCTGCGGTTAAATTCTTTTCATCATCAATTACATAAATTCTATTTGCTCCGATCTCTTCTCTGTCGCAAAATAAATTCAGCTAGTGCTAAATCAACGGGAGTTGTCACCTTCAAATTCGTCTCTTCTCCCTCGACAATTGTTACTGGTAAACCGCATTTTTCAAACAAAGCCGCATCGTCAGTAACTTCCCAACCCTTCTCTCGCCCTTCTTCGTGACACTTTTTCAATAATTTCACTTCAAATCCTTGGGGAGTCTGGGCTGCCCACAAGTTGCTCCTTTCCGGTGTTTGTCGCACAATCCGATGCTCATCTACCACCTTAATCGTATCCTTGACCGGGACGGCGACAATCAAGCCTGGACAGCTCAAAAGTGCATCGGCCGCGCGATCGAACAATTCAGGAGTTGCCAAACATCGGGCGCCGTCGTGTATCAACACTCGATCGGCATTTAGCGGCAAAGCTTGCAAACCGTTGTAAACTGACTCTTGCCTGGTTGCGCCTCCTTGAATCAGTTTCACAGGCTTAGCCAAAGATAAATCGCCCAGAATAACTTGAAAATCGGGAAAATCCTCTGGCTGGCCCATGATCCCGATCCAGGTAATGTGCCCCGAAGCCTCAGCCGCCGCCAAAGTCCAACTCAGCAAAGGTTTTCCCAGTAACGTCAGCAGCAGTTTGTTTCGCTGACTCCCCATCCGTCGCCCCGAACCTGCCGCAGGAATTAATAAGTGCATTTACTAACCGTTTTTAACCCAACTACATATATATAATAAGAGCGTCCTGTACTCTTCAATCAGTTATTTAGCTGTCAGCCAGTAGATTTTAAGGTCTAGAAATACTATAAGCTGATAGTTGAGAGCCGATCGCAGAGAGCTACCTCGAACAATAGCCCGATCGTTTATGATGCGAATACTAGCACTTGTCCCTGGCGGAATTGGCGACCAAATTTTATTTTTTCCGACTCTTGATGACCTCAAGCAGTCTTATCCCGACGCTCAAATTGATGTCATCGTGGAACCGAGGGCAAAAGGTGCTTACCGAGTCTGCAAGTCTGTTAAAGAAGTCTTAACTTACAATTTCAAAGACCGCAATGCGATGGCGGATTGGGGCAATTTACTGGGCGTAATTCGCGATCGCGAATACGAAGCAGTGATTTCCCTAGGCCAGCGGTGGAGTGTAGGACTTTTGCTATGGCTGACAGGTATTCCCAAAAGAGTTGGCTATGCGGGAAGCAACAATACTTTATTTCTCACCAATCCCGTACCGCTGAAAACTGAGCAGTACGCCGCCGAAATGTACCACGATTTGCTGCAAGGATTCAACATTAAAAATGCTTGTCCACCAGTAGCCATTAATGTACCAAAACAGGACATTCAGTGGGCGGAAGCGGAACAGCAACGGTTAGGAATTAAAGAAAGTGGTTACATTTTAATTCACGGTGGTTCTAGTCAGTTAGCTCTGTCTAAAGGTATTGACAAAATTTACCCGATCGGCAATTGGCATAAAATAATAGAAGACTGCCAGCAGCGCCAGCCAAATTTACCAGTTGTAGTTGTTCAAGGGCCAGAAGATGCTGATTTTGTGAGCCAACTAATTAAGCTGTGTCCGAATGTAAAAGTGACATCGCCCGATGATGTGGGCAAGTTAGCTGCGACAATTACTGCTGCTAATTTGATGATGTGTACTGACAGTGCGCCGATGCACTTGGCCGTAGCGGTTCAAACTTATACAATTGCGTTGTTCGGCCCGACTGATCCAGAGAAATTGTTGCCAAAGAGCGATCGATTTTTGGGCATTAAATCTGCTACTGGGAAGATGGCGGACATCTCTCCTGAAGAGGTTTTAAAGAAAGTTTGGGGCGGCTAAAAACTCGGATATCTTCGGTAGGGAAACGGCATTGCCGTGTCCTCCGTTGGCTAGGACACGGCACTGCCGTGTCCCTACAAATAATTGGAGGATGGTTGAATTTATCATGGATTGCGATCGTTTTGGGGTAGGGACACGGCACTGCCGTGTCCTCCTATTTTGGGGTAAGGAAACGGCACT
>JAUBOH010000301.1:4857-8603 GCA_036700145.1 Microcoleus occultus BM001215366 | reverse complement strand
GAAACTACCCTACACAACGTGTTAAATTCAAGTCCCGTCACCCTACTTAATGTTTCGTTACATACTTTGGGATTTTCCCGCCGACCTACTTATTACCGTCAACTGCCGATCGAAATTCAAGAAGTGGCGGACAAAAACTATGAATTGCTCAAGGCCGATCCGAAGCATCCATCACTGCGCTTCAAGCAGATTGGCAATTTATGGTCTGTGAGAATAGGAAGAAACTACAGGGCGTTAGGTTTTGACAAGCCAGAAGGGGTTTTGTGGTTTTGGATAGGTTCTCATAATAATTATGATGCGATTCTCGATCGTAAATAGCGCAGACTTACTCCTCCAAGTCAACCTGCTTAACCCGATCTAAAGGTATATCTAGCGCTTCTGCAATTTGTTCATCGCTCAAGCCAAACTGCCGCAATTTCTCTATTGTTTCAATCTTAGTTTGATTTTTGCTTTCCTGCTGCAAGTCGGGAGTTTCCGGCTGACTTTCATCTGGGGTAGGAGTGGAGGGATTAGAACAATTGTTAATATAGCTAATTTTGTTACTATCTTTAAAAGTGTTATTATTACCCAAAGTTGTTATATTCTGATTTATATGCCTTTCAAGGACAGATTCGAGATTACTTTTTTTAACTGGTTCACCAAACACCTCAGATAACATCTGCAAAAGCTCATGACTGGCTTTTTTAACGTGCTGGGAGCTATAACCATAAGTTTCTGCAACGTCAGCATACTTTTTACGATTCAGTATTCCCGCGATAATTTTGCGCTGCAAGTTATTTAGATGTTTGCCTGTCTTGGCGCAGACAGCTTCATCGACAAATTGCAATATCTGAGGACTGTCCATAGGTGGGATGGTGGGATAATTTTAGTTACTATACCAAACTTTTTGCAACTTTTTCCAACTTTTTTTTGCCTCGCGTCGGATTTTGAGGAAGTTCCCACTTTTTCCCACTTTTTTTGTCTTTTATTTTTCCCGGATTGCTATATCGTATAAAAAATAAGGTTTTAGCCAAGATAATCAGGGACATTAACTTTTAGGTTAAGTTTGCGCTTGAGCGCTGAAAAGGGTGTCATCACAGAACCTCAAGCATCAATTTTATAGGTATAACCAATGGCAACATCAAATCCCCTGGCAAGTAATCAGAACATCTCTTTAGAGAGGAATAAAGTTCTTACCATAACTAAAAGAACTGTTCGTTTTTCAAATGATGTCTACCAAACTCATAATATTACAGGTTTTAGTGAAGGAGAGGTAGAGATAGGGACGATTCCTTGGGGGATTATTATACTTGTCCTTTTTATTATCGGGCCCATTGTCGGTATTGCTAACAATGGAATAGGTTCGGCATTAATGTTGGCGGCAATTGGAGGTGCAGTTTGGAACTTTGCCAAGCCAAAACACTACGGATTGTTACTCACTTTCAATTCTGGTCATCAGACCCTTTTTGTGACAAATGATAAGCCCCATCTCAAGGAAAAAATTAACACTATATATGAGCTTATTGAGAAAGCAGAGAATAAAACTTATGAGTTGTCTATCTTGAACAGCACTGTTAGCGGTCAATTTATCATGGGCACTGACAATAGAATGTGATGCCTGAACAAAAAAACTTCAAAAAAGTAGGATCTTATAGGGGGATTGCTGTGTGAAGCACTGGTTCAGTTTTGATATTAAACAATATCACACAAAGTCTAGTAATTAATGAGGTAAAAAAAATGACAAATTATTCTGCAAGATTCGACAATAGTAGTTTTGATGGCAACTTCATTCAAGGAAAGGGCAATCAAATAGGAGATAAAATTATATCTGAAGACGAGAAAACTCTAGCAGAAGCGGCTGCTGAGATTCAAAAACTTCTCAAGCAGTTGGAACAAACTAATCCAACCGCTACAGAGCCTGAAAAAATTGCTCACGTTAACGATGAAACTACCCCCTGTTTCAAGCGTCGCGTGGTTGGTGCATTGCAAGCTGGCACTGAATCTGCGATCGAAGAGTTTTTAGACAATCCCTATGTCAATGTTGTCAAAGAGACGTTTAAAGGTTGGATAAAACCAGAATAGATTATGGTGTGCGAAGAGCGATCCGCATCCGGCAATTAATACGCTGGAGTCGGCAAATATCCTACGCATTAAGACTGTTTCTCCTCCCAAATCGCCTCTCTCTCAGCTTCTAAACCCGCCAATAAATCAGTCAAACCCACATTTTCATCTTTCATAATCGTTGCAATCCGATTGATTAGTTGGGGAGCTTGAGGTTGTTTGGGAGCAAGCACAATCAGATTACCTATTTGGAGTAGCACCAGCATATCTCCCTGATTAACATTGAGAGAATCTTGTAACAACTGCGGAATGCTAATTTCCCCTCCCTGTCCTAGAATAATCGGGAATTGTTTAATTTCTACATCCGTTTCTTGTGAAGTTATTGTCACGACGTTAACCTCAGCCTTTAGTGTTAAGTTTCTAAGACTTTTTATTATAGCAATTTTTGGGCATTTTTTGTCCAAATCCCCTAGAAGTTGCAATTACTGCGTTGACCTGCTACCGTTAACATAGACGCATCGTAGGAAGACAACCGATCGCACTAACAGAATTACTCCCTACCATCAGACAACTGTCTGCGATCGAGAAACGAGAGTTAATCCGCATTCTAATGGCGGAAGAGGATATCAGTGATGAACGGGCGTGGAAGACTCAATTTGAAGCTACAACAGACGCTCAGTGGGATAGTCTAGCTGAGATAGTACGTCAGGAAATCGCTGCTATGGCTAAGCCACTCCAAATCCCGTGTACTCGCGCACATAGGTTGCTTGAAATCCCAAAATAATATCATCCTTTGCCACACCCATTGCCGCCAACTCGTGCGCGACTCGCATCTCCGTTGTATTCTGCTGCAACCAAATCTTGCCATCCTTAATATCCAAATGCAGCACGCATCCATGCACCCGCCGATGCCCATCCCAACCAACATTCGTCACCTGATAACGATCGCGCTGCGTATCAAAAATTATTTGCGACTCGATCGCACCATTGGAGATCGGAGTTGCCACATATTCAGTCAATAATGCTTGAATCGACTGACGATAATGCTCTAGCTTATCCATTGTACAATCACCTCATTCACTGGATCGTAAACAATACGGTTAACTTGATGCCGCTCTACTGAGATTTGCAAAAACTCCCGCTGAAAAAAAGCTTCGTGTACGGCAACAGGAACTGCTAAATAAAGCTTGCGATCGGATTCCTTAAGTTCTAAAGCAAGCCGATAATTCAGAAACTGTCCTAATGCTGCATGATAATCCGTAATCGGGGAGTCACCCAGAAATGTTTTAATTTCAACGGCGATTTTCTCTCCTGCCCGTTGTGCTCCCAGTAAGCGCTCTGCACCAAAATCAATTTCAAACTTTGCTCCACCTGTTTCCACCTTCAGCGGATCGTCGGTAATCACCCAATTCTCTTTCTGAAGGGCAATCTTAACAGATTCATGAAAGAGAGCCCGTGCTGCCATTTTTTCCTTTTTGACACTTCAACTTTATTATACTTCCAATCGCGTCTATCTGGAAAAGCCCGCGCAAGCGAAGCTATCCCGATCGCGCGTGCGAGCCCGTTGCGGTAGGGAATCGCCCGTCAAGTTCGTAGGCGCAAGCCGGGGCGTAGCCATCGCCCTGATGATACAATCGACACAGCCGTCGCAATTCCCGATTCCCACCATGACATTCATCAACCCCAAAACCGATTACGCCTTCAAA
>JAUBOH010000301.1:0-4757 GCA_036700145.1 Microcoleus occultus BM001215366 | reverse complement strand
AACCATAGCCCAAATAACCGGACTTAGCGTTGAGTACGTGCAGAATTTGCGATCGCAAGTTTGATGCGTCGAAAACTAGACATGACATTGTTCGCGTCCAATCTCTTAGTCCCACTCTGCTGGGACGAAAGTTTGTGTAGGGGCAATCCCCCCGTGGTTGCCCTGGTTTCAACCGCCTCCTTCATAAACTACCTCAAAAACAACTTATAAGCCGGATTCTGACTCTCATCCCCATACTGATAGCCCAGCGTATCCAAAAAAGCCTGCCACTCCTGCATCTCATCCGGCGGCACCTGAATTCCCACCACAATTCGCCCGTAATCAGCGCCATTATTCCGATAGTGAAAAACGCTGATATTCCAATTAGGACTCATCGAACCCACAAACTTCATCAACGCACCCGGACGTTCGGGAAATTCAAAGCGATAAAATAACTCATGATCTGCCAGCATCGAACGGCCGCCCACCATATGCCGCAAGTGCAATTTCGTTAATTCATCATCAGTTAAATCCAAAGTTTTGAAGCCGCAATCTTCAAAACTGGCCGCTATTTTCACCGCATCAGCGCGGTTTTGAATTTGCACCCCGATAAAAATATGCGCTGCTTTTTCATCCGCAATTCGATAGCTGAATTCAGTTAAATTGCGCTTTCCCAGACACTCGCAAAACCTGCGGAGACTTCCCGGCTGTTCGGGAATTGTGACTGCAAAAATAGCTTCGCGACGTTCGCCAAACTCGGCTCTTTCTGCTACAAAACGCAGGCGATCGAAATTCATGTTTGCACCGCAAGCAACCGCAATTAACGTTTGTGCTTCGATTTGTTCCCGTTCCACGTAAGCTTTCGCACCTGCGATCGCCAATGCGCCAGCCGGTTCTAAGATCGATCGCGTATCCTCAAAAACATCCTTAATCGCCGCACAAACATCATCCGTATCCACCAAAATAATCTCATCCACATACTCCTGACACAGCCGAAAAGTTTCCTCGCCAACTTCCCGCACCGCTACGCCGTCCGCAAACAAACCCACCTGCGACAAGCGCACCCGTTTCCCCGCTTTCAAAGACTGATTCATCGCATCGGAATCGACAGGTTCGACGCCAATAATTTTAATTTCCGGCCGCAACCTTTTCACATAAGCACCAATTCCTGAAATCAATCCACCGCCGCCAATAGCCACAAAAATTGCGTGAATTGGTTTTTGATGTTGTCGCAGAATTTCCATGCCGATCGTACCCTGTCCCGCAATCACGTGCGGGTCATCAAAAGGGTGAATAAAAGTCAACCCTTTTTCTGCCTCTAATTGGCGCGCAAAGGCGCAGGCATCGTCGTAGGTATCCCCGTGCAAAACTACCTCTCCACCGCGGGCTATCACCGCATTTACCTTGACTTGAGGCGTAGTTACGGGCATGACGATAATCGCGCGAGTTCCCAAGTGGCGGGCGGCGAGGGCGACTCCTTGGGCGTGATTTCCGGCGGAAGCTGCGATGACGCCTTGTGCTAGCAACTCCGGCGAAAGTTGCGCCATTTTGTTGTACGCACCCCGCAGTTTGAACGAAAACACAGACTGCATATCCTCTCGCTTCAGCAGCAGTTGATTGTTGAGTCGCGCTGATAGATTGGGGGCGACTTCTAGGGGTGTTTCTTGGGCTACATCGTAGACGCGGGCGGTGAGGATTTGAACTAGGTAATCGCAAAGCATGGGCTGGGATGTTGTTAGATGCGGGATGGTTGGATTATTGTACGGTATTTGTGTTAGTGTTTTGCGGGAATGGCGATCGGGCTTCGTGGAATTGGCGATCGGGCGAACAGATTTAGTTTACTAATAATTTGATTACCAATTAAAAGCTTGATGTGCAGAAAGCGCGATCGCCCTCAAACCGAAAAAAGAGCGATCGATCGGCGATGATATAAATGAGATTTAGTCCTGATAATTGCCATTTCCCAAAACCTAATCTGGACGTGCAAATCCGGTTCGAGGGTCGCTAATAAACAAACCCAAAACCAACGATTCCATCACCGTATCCCAGACAGGAGTCAGGTGCTCTGCATCATCAACCCAGTAATCAAAAGTAATCAAACACTGAACATTAGAACCCAATCCGATACAGATTCGCGAATAAGCTTCCCGCTGTTCTGGAGGGTCTATAAACTTAAATTGGGTCCAAACAACCCGAGCAGTTTGCCGCTTCAATTGGATAATATCTCCAGGATCGATCGGATTTCTGGTATCATCTTCAACTATTTTCTGTAATAGCGGCACCAGCGGAAATTCTCCCCAATTACCAGGAGGTAACAAATTAAACGAAACCTCCAAACAACAATCATCATCCGGCGGTTTCTTATCCGTAAACCGGAACGACTTTGTATCCGGTTCAAAATGCCAATCTTGGGGAACATCAAAGCGGACTGCACCTCTTCCAGCGACAAAGATGCGAGTTCCAGGCTTTGACTTCCAATTGTGGTCTTCTTTGAGCTCTAAGGTTTCCTTGAGCCATTCTTGCTTTTTGCGCTTAGACATAAACAGGACACCAAATTACTGCTAATGTGTAGTTTTAGACTTGGCAAACACATTTTAACCCTATTTTGCTCGCTGTTCGCTCAAATATAACAATCCTTACAAAAATTAAGCACGGGTATCGAGAAACCGGGTTTTTTTACGAAAATAATTCCTCCCCGCCCTATAATTAATAAAAAACCCGGTTTCTTTAGTCGCAATCCTTGCAAAAATTATGAATCCCTCTCTTCTCTATTCCTCTGTGTTCTCTGCGCCTCTGCGGTAAAAAAAACCATTTCACAATTTGCTAACTTTTATTTTTCACTCTTTGGAATCACATACCTAATTCCACCTTTCTTCCCCGCCGCATCGCCTCGGTAACGCGGGATAATATGAATAGCAGCATGACTTCGACTTTGACCCGCATCTTTATTAATATTGATTCCCACATTAAAACCGTCAGGCTGAAACTCTTTAATTAACATCTCTTGCACCTTATTAGCCATAAACCAGCAAGCCGATTGTTCCCTAAACTGCAGTTCAAAATAATTGGCAACGTGACGCTTGGGGATAATTAAAACATGACCTTTGCTGGCGGGATAACCGTCAAACATCGCATAAGCTGTTGCTGATTCAGTTAGCAAAATTAGGTTTTTGTGCGGATTGCAAAATATGCAATTATTAGTTGAATTTTTTTGATGGTTGTAATGCACGTATTCGTAAATTTCGCAATACTCATCAGAGTGAATTGACTTAAACGGAAGTTTGACAATGCACTGATATGTAGGTTTTTTGTGCACGTAGTGTTCTCGAAAACCTTCTTTTTTAAGATCCCTTCTCACTGCAAAATACGCTTTCCCTCCCGGTTTCAACAAATGGGACACTTCCATCAGGACATGAGCTTGTTCTTCGGGAAACAAAACATTCAAAACATAAAAGCAAATGATTGTGTCGAATTTATTTTTGGGAAATTCCGGGAAATAATAACGGTCGTAACCCGCAATATCAAAGCCTTTTTCCTGCAACAATCTAACATCGCTGCCGAAGCCGCACCCAAAATCTAAGACTTTACCTTGCAGCAAGTTTTTATCTAATAAAATTTTTGCTGGAAATGATAGGTAAATTCTTTCAATTGCTGTGAGGTGGCTGAATTTATTTTGTTGCTTTTTCATGGCGACATAAATTTGATTTAAATCGATATTCTTCAGTCTCGCGTTGCGCGGACGAAAGTTTGACTCTTAAGCGATTTCAATCGCCGAATTTTATCTAAAGATTTTACCATTATTGCAGTTTGGCGATCGCCCCTTTTTCCACCAACACCTTACCAGTCACCAAATCCCGCACCGTCGCCAACAAAACCCGCCTCTGATCCACCTCAAAACTCACCGAAACCCTGTCAATTCCCAATACACCGGGCGGATTCAAATGAGCTACACAAACCTGCTGGTGGTGGCTTTCCAGAGAGCGAAAATCGCTATGTTTGTTGAGCAAACTGCTCGTCATTTGCCCTTGTTCGTTAAAAATAACCTCCGCTTGCAATACCTCCGCAACTTCCCCAATATCTAACCTAATTTCCCTTTGCCCTTCAATTGCCACTTGCAGCGTCAACTCTTCGGAACTTTCACAGGGATACTTCATTTCCTTTCTAAATATCGGCGAATAAGCATAAGCTTTAGCATAAGGTTCCCAGAGGCGAATTGCATAGCTGTGCCGCAAATAATCGTCAACACTCGCCAATTGTGTCATAGCTAAAGCACCGTGGGCTACTGCTTCAAAAGGCTTGTCAATTTTGACTTTTTGCCGCCCAAAGTACGAAACCACTAAATTAGATACAGCCGGAATTAGAGAAGTTCCTCCTACCAGCAAAACCTGTTCGATATCTGCTTTGGCGATACCTTTTCCCAGTGCAATGCTCAGCACTTCATCTACAGCTTCCCGCAACTGTTCTAACAACTGCCGAGATTCCAGAATTTCCTCAAGCTTTTCTCGGTTTAGCTGCAAGTCGTAAGACATAAAATTTTCATCGTCAAACCAACTTTCCTTTGCTTCATTAACTTGAGAAAGTTGAATTTTTAATTTTTCGGCTATTTCTAATAAGTTTTGCCAGCCAACTGCGCCGACTTCTGCCCGCGACGAACCAATTTGCCGCAAATAATCTTCGACAATCCAGATATCAATATCTTCGCCGCCGACATAAGCATCGGATTTTAAGGTTCCGACTGCGCCAGTGGTGACTGGGCAGAAAGCTGATGATTTCTATAT
>JAUBOH010000300.1:3993-8605 GCA_036700145.1 Microcoleus occultus BM001215366 | reverse complement strand
CAGTGCCGTGTCCCTACAATATATTTTGGGTAGGGACACGGCACTACCGTGTCCTAATTTCGGCTAATAATTCCGATGCTACCGGATTTGATATGAAGGATACTTTCATAGCAGTTTCAAAATAGAATCCAAGTTGAGGTTCGTACTCCAAAATATGATAGTCATCCGTGATTTTAAAATCTCTCATCTCCCATCTCCAATGGTATGATTTGAGCGATCGCGCTTTCGATAGATAGCAAAATTTATCTAAACTAATCTTAGATTAGAGTTCAGGAACCGGGCGGGCGATCGGGACTTCAAGTGAATAGCCAGCGTTAAGCCAAATACCCGGTTTCTCTAGAAGCTTTTTGAAACAGGTACAAGAGGCGCGCTGACCGGCAGCTATTTTAAAATTTTGGGGTCTACAGTGGTTTTAAATTATTTGATATTGACAGGCAGTTTAAAAGCGATCGCGATCGCCCTTGCTATCTGGCCTGGTAACTTCAGCATCGCAGTCCGCGCGCGCGAAAGGACACAGCACTCGGACATCAAATCCGGCGTTTTCAGGTCGCAATCTGCCCCAAATCCGGCGCCAGATAGGGCTAGCACAGGTTTAGCAGAGGGCATTTACCTTTACGGCCAGTCGAGCCAGCCCGATCAAATTAAAAAAGAATATTTTGTATTTGAAATGCGGCAGAGTAAAGTAGTAGGGGCTTTTTACCTGCCTCGGTCTGCTTTTTACTGTTTTTACGGTACTCTAGACCGAACTCAGTTAAATTTAACAGTAGTGGACAGTTACGACGGCAGTCGCTCTCCCTACTCCGTAAACCTAGAACAGTATTACCCCGTTTCTGCAGTCAGCGACAACGATCGGCGCATCTTGGGTATTTGCAAGGCAGCTCACAAACAGCAGGTGTGGGAAAAGTAGCAGAAGACTGGCCCCCAGGCGCTGCCCCAGCAGTCAGAGCGTAAGGATTCAGCAGTAAAATTGCTGCTGAGTTGAAAATTTCGGACAGACACCACACACACGGCAAGATGAAACTGCGTCGGAAGACACTATCGATCGTTGGCATTACCATCGCTGGACTGACGGGCATTCTGTATGCTGCCTCCTCAAGCATCCTTTTGGGCAGCCTTGTCAAAGCAGAGGAACAAGAAGCCACGCAGGTTGTCAAGGGAGTGCTCAGCGTGTTCGGGCAAACCGCAGATGACTTCAACTCGCGCTTTGCCGACTGGTCGGCCTGGGACGATACCTACGCTTTCATCCAAAACCGCAACCAAGAATTCATTGACTCCAATTTAGTTCCAGAAGGGCTGGCTAATTTGAGAGTTAATATAGCCGTATTTGTCAATACTTCTGGCAAAATAGTTTACGGTACGGGTTTAAACACCGAAAAGCTGAAACTAACGCCGGTTCCATTCGCATTAAAACAGCACATTTCTCTGGGCGACCCGCTGTTGCAGCACCCCTACGCCAAAAGCAGCCTCGCTGGTATCCTGCTGCTGCCGTCTGGGCCGATACTGATTACTTCTCGGCCAATTCTCACGACTAAAAGCACCGGCCCGATCCGAGGCACCCTGGTATTCGGGCGCAATTTGGATGCTGCGGGCATTGCGAAGCTTTCTAAAATTACTCGCTTGCCGCTCATTGTACACAGCGTTAATGAGGCTCATTTGCCTGCTGACTTTCTGAAAGTGCGGGAGAAACTGTCGAAAAAAAAACCGATTTTGGTGCGTCCTTTAAACGAAGAGTCGATCGCGGGCTACGCTCTGATCCGCGATATTTACGATCGACCCGCGCTGCTACTGCGGGTAGATATCCCCAGAGAAATATACCGCCAAGGTCAAATTAGTTTGCTGTACCTGCTGGTGTCTGTAATCCTGGCGGGAATGGGGTTTGTCGGCTGCACTTTGCTGCTGCTAGAGCATCTGGTGCTGTCTCGGTTGAGCGGTTTGGCGAAAGCAGTCAACGGCGTCAGCAGCAGCCAAGACCTCTCGCTGCGGCTGCCGGTGACGGGCGAAGACGAGTTGTCCGACCTTGCTTATACTATCAACGGAATGCTGAGTGCGATCGCGATCGCCGAAAGCGAACAACTCGAGGAAAAAGCCCGCTACGGAGCCGTAGTCGAGCAAGCTACAGATTGCATTTTCCTGTGGGACGCTCAAACCAAACGCCTTTTAGAAGCCAACACAGCCTTTAGAAACTTGCTCGATTACAGTCTTGATGCGATTTCCCAACTGACTATTTACGATATCATCGCTTACTCCAAAGACCTAATTGACAGCAATATCGAGTTCCTGCTGGCCAACCAACAATTCAGAAGAGGCGAAGTTCTCTACCTGCGGCGAGACGGTTCCTGCGTAGACGTGGAAGTAAGCGCCAGCGTGATTTCCTACGGCGGCCGCGAGATTATTTGCACTGTTGTCCGCGACATTACCGAACGCAAGCAAGCCGAAGCCGAACTGCGAGCCTCAGAAGAACGCTACAGACTTTTGTTTAAAAATAACCCCCATCCAATGTGGGTTTACGATTTAGAAACTCGGGAATTTATAGCCGTCAATCACGCTGCTATCCACCACTACGGCTACACTCGCGACGAATTTCTCAAGATGACCGTTGCGGACATTCGTCCCCGCCAAGAGCTGCCGAGATTGCTAGAAAATATATCCCAAGTAGATGTCGGTATTGATTTTGCCGGTGTGTGGCAGCACCAGAAAAAAGACGGAACAATTATTGATGTAGAAATTACTTCTTATACTTTGATATTTGATAGCAGAAATGCTGAATTAGTGCTGGCTCACGACGTGACCGACCGCTTGCAAGCCGAGGCAGAACTGTACAAGGCAAAGGAAGCCGCAGAAGCAGCTAATTTGGCTAAAAGTCAGTTTTTGGCTAACATGAGCCACGAACTGCGAACTCCTCTGAATGCGATTATCGGTTACAGCGAGATCCTGCAAGAAGAGGCTGTAGATTTTGGCGAAGCAGATTTTGTGTCGGATTTGGAGAGAATTCACAATGCAGGTCAGCATTTATTAGCATTAATTAATGATATTCTGGACTTGTCGAAGATTGAAGCCGGTCACGCGGAACTTGAACTAGAAACTTTTGACGTGTCGGAGGCAGTTCAAAATGTAGCGAGAACTGTTGAACCGCTATTTTTGAAAAACACCAATCGCCTGAATGTGGAGTGTCCTAATAATATTGGCGAATTGCATTCCGATAAAATTAAATTTACTCAAATTTTGTTTAATTTGCTCAGCAACGCAGCGAAGTTTACTCATCAAGGGACAATTACACTCAGGGTTGAAAGAATTAAAAATTACGAGAATAGTTGGGATTATGAAGAGTTAATTTTTAAGTGTACTGATACGGGGATTGGGATGAGTCCGCAACAGCTACAAAAGTTATTTCAACCTTTTACGCAAGCCGATCCTTCGACTACCCGCAAGTACGGAGGTACGGGTTTGGGTTTGGCAATAGCGCAGAAATACTCTCAGATGCTGGGGGGAGAAATTACGGTGAGTAGCGAATTTGGCAAGGGGTCAACTTTTACTCTAATGTTGCCAGTATAGGAAATATTTGATATTTCAGATTTGGAAAAAAGTCCTGACTACAAAAAACATAAATACGGTTTGTAGTGAGGACTTCAGTCCTCTCCAAATCAGCACCCAATTCGGACTCTTCGTCCTGAATAAAATAGTCCTGGACGCGTGGGATCTGATGAAACCGGGTTTTTTTAGGAAAAGACGCGTTGTCACCCGTAGATTCGGTAAAAAACCCGGTTGCTTTGTCGGAGTGCGTCCAGAACTGACTACAAACAACATTAATACTCAATACCTGGCTGAGCTTTAATGCCTTGTTCTCGGAATGGATGCTTAACTAAAGTCATTTCTGTCACCAAATCGGCCCGTTCAATGAGTGCAGGTGGCGCGCCTCTACCTGTCAAAATAATGTGACTTTCTTCTGGTTTTTGTTCTAACCCGGAGAGCACTTGCTCGACTTGCAAATAACCCAGTTTTAATGCTATATTCACTTCATCTAACAGCACTAATTTAAATTCGGGATTGCAGATAAAAGTGAGGGCTTTTTCCCAGGCTTTTTGAGCTGTTTCGATATCTCTGTCTCTGTCTTGCGTGTCCCAGGTAAAACCTTCACCCATTGCGTGAAATTCTAGCTGTTTTTCCCAAAGCTCAAAAACGGCTTTCTCTGCGGGTTCCCAAGCTCCTTTGATAAATTGTACTATGGCGACGCGGTATCCGTGACCGAGCGATCGCACCACCATTCCCAAAGCAGCCGTAGTTTTTCCTTTCCCGTTACCCGTATTGACAATTATTAAACCTTTTTCTTTTGAGGAGTTAGCGATGCGCTGCGCCTGTACTTCTTGGCGGCGCTGCATTTTCTGTTTGTGCTGTTCGGCGGTTAGGGAAGTTGTTTCTTTAGTTTCCATTAGATTTTTTTAACCACAGATTGGGGACTCAGAAACCGGGTTTTTTAATACATACTTCGTTGCGACCCGCAGATTCGGGAAAAAACCCGGTTTCTCGGCTTCGGATTTAGCTATTATGTCCACAGCGATCGCAAGTTTAGCACGAAACCAGGCAAAATGTCTTCTCCTGAAAGTTCTATTGGACA
>JAUBOH010000300.1:0-3893 GCA_036700145.1 Microcoleus occultus BM001215366 | reverse complement strand
TAAAATTGGTCGTCGGTTATTTGGGCGATCGCATTAAAGTTGATGGTAACTGCTATCATGGTATTTAATCAGGATACTTGGTAATTTATTCAACTATTTTAAGCTGTATCTGTTTGATAATGCGATCGGTAGATTATATTTTTCCTGAACTATTAACAGTTTTATGAAAAGCTTTTTCGATAAAACACTTGCAGACATACCAATAATAAAAAGCAATGTTGATTTCGCTAAACAATTTAGGCACTCCTTCTAGTAAACTGGCCATTATCTGGTTTTGTAACTTGAGCGTATCAACGCCGATCGCCAAAAACAACAACCCCAACCCAGCTAACAATACTTTGTAAGGGGTAGACTGTAATTCTAGCCTAAAAAACCATCCGTAGGAGAACAAAACAACAGCGTACAGCAAACAGACTCCTAACTTGGGAATTCCCACTGCTATCATGTATATATGAATTCGGTAAATTTCATTAAGTAAAAATCCACCTGTCAACAAAGCCGAGAACAGAATAAATCGATTTTCTTGAAAACGCAGTTGAAGAGTTTTAGCCAATCCATAACTAAAGGTACAAACAATAACTGGCACTGAACATAAGAGTTGAAAGGTGCGAGTTAACAAGGCGAGACTGGGATTGGGAGAGAAAAAAGGGTTAAAAAATAAATCGCTGACTTGTAAGCCTGACATTAGAGTCAAGAGCACCAAAAGTCCCACCAGCAAGACAGATAAACAATTGAGTCTAAAAAGCGAGCGATAAATAGTCATAAGCGAAAGGCAATCAGAAGCAGGTTTATGGCAGGCGAATAAAAAAATACTTCTCCACTATAGCTGCTATTTTGCTAAACTAATTAGAGAGTTATCGGAATAAGGAGACAGTCATGCTGTCAGTGAAAGAAGCAGAATCGATCGTTCTAAATTTGGCGAAACCCCTCGACAGTCAGCGGGATGTAGAAACTGTAGACTTGCTGGCAGCATCGGGGCGAGTTTTGGCCGCACCCGTGACAAGTTCCCTCGATTTTCCCTATTGGGATAATTCGGCAATGGATGGGTACGCGGTGCGGTTTGCTGATGTGGAAAACTGCAGCGCCGAAAAACCAGCGGTACTCGAAGTAGTTGAGGAGATTCCAGCGGGATATCAGCCTCAAAGTACGCTGCAATCGGGGCAAGCGGCGCGAATTTTTACGGGTGCTGTGATGCCTGCGGGTGCTGATACGGTGGTAATGCAGGAGGAAACACGGCGTGAGGGCGATCGCATTTTTATCTTAGTTTCTCCTGAAAAGCCGCAAGCATTTGTCAGGGACAAAGGCGCTTTTTATCAAGCAGGAACAACTTTGCTAACTTCCGGTACTGTTATCAATGCCCCTGAAATGGCGGTGTTAGCAACTGCACAGTGCATTCAAGTTCCGGTTTATCGGCGCGTGCGAGTGGCAATTTTTTCGACTGGTGACGAATTGGTATCGCCAGACCAACCTTTGGCACCGGGTAAACTGGTAGACTCGAATCAGTATGCTTTGACAGTTTTGTTGGCGCAAATGGGATTTGAACCGATTCGATTGGGGATAATTCCTGATAATGAAGATGCGCTCAAAAAGGCGATCGCCCTGGCTGTTTCGACAGCAGATGTGGTGCTTTCTACGGGCGGTGTATCGGTAGGAGATTACGATTATGTTGAGAAAATATTAGCGGATTTGGAAGGTAAAATTTACATTCAAGCTGTGGCGATCAAACCGGGAAAACCTTTGACGGTTGCTGGGTTTAAACGAGATGTAAAAAATGCGGATTGTCTCTATTTTGGTTTACCAGGAAATCCGGTTTCCGCGTTAGTATGTTGTTGGCGGTTTGTCGTACCTGCTTTGAGAAAGATTTCGGGGCTGGGCGCGGATGCTTGGGGCCCGGAGTTTGTACGAGCTCGGTGCCATGCTGAATTGCGCTCCCCAGGCAAGCGCGAAACTTATGTTTGGGGTAAACTGCATTTAGTTGCGGGAGTCTGGGAGTTTGAACCTGCTAGCGGCAGCCAAAATTCAGCAAATTTAATTAACCTCGCCAATACAACTGGTTTAGCAGTTTTGCCAGCGGAAACTTGGATTTGGCCCGGCGAATTCGTTGAAGTTTTAAAAGTTAGTCATTAGTCAGCAGTCCTTAGTCATTAGTCCTTAGTTAGGTATAAGTTCAACAAGGTCAATAACTAAACAATCTCCTTCTTCCTTCTTCCCTCTTTATTCGTATTATGAGAATTTTAATTGTTGAAGACGATCCGATGATGCAACTGGGATTAGAGCAAGTTTTAGCCGATTCCCCAGAAATAGAAATAGTAGGACAAGCAGAAGACGGCTATTTGGGTGTAGCAGCCGCACTGAAACTCAAACCTGATATTATTGTGATGGATATCGGTTTGCCGCGGCTGGACGGCATCGCAGCGACGCAGCAAATTAAAGCACAACTGCCAGAAGTTAGAGTAGTAATGTTAACTTCTCATACGGCAGAAACTGAAATTATTGCGGCACTTTCTAGCGGTGCTGATGCTTATTGTATTAAGGGTGCTTCCGTAGACAGGTTGTTAGCGGCGATCGCAGCGGCAGCAGAGGGGGCTACATACCTCGACCCTCAAATTGCCCGGACTGTGATCGAACACCTCAAACCCCCAGTACCGGCCTCTACAACTACTTTTGGTCAGTTGTCGCAGCGGGAATTGGAGGTGTTAAGATTAATGGTGGAAGGTAAGAGCAATCCTGAAATTGCAGCGGCGCTTTACTTGAGTCCAAATACTATTAAAACTCACGTTCGCGGTATTATGAATAAGTTGGCAGTGGATGACCGCGTGCAAGCAGCAGTTGTAGCGCTGAGAACTGGGTTGGTGTAAAGAAGGAAGAAGGAAGAAGGAAGAAGGAAGAAGGAAGAGGGAAGAAGGAAGAAAAATAATTCAACGTTTTTCAGTTACTAATTCGCAATTTCCAGTTAGCAATTAGCAATGCCCGATGCCCGATACCCGATGCTCTTCGGCCCGATGCCCCATTCCCGATGCCCCATGCCCCATGCCCCATGCCCAATTCCCAATTCGCAAAAAGTTTATGTCTGAATGGATTGAAATCGGTACGATCGTAGCAGCTCAAGGTTTGGACGGGGAAGTGCGAGTCTATCCCGATTCGGATTTTCCGGAAAGGTTTATCGAACCGGGGAAGCGGTGGCTTTTGCGCCCTAACAAAACTGAACCGGAACCGATCGAGTTTTTGGGCGGTCGCTACATTCCTGGCAAGGGACTGTATTCTGTAGAGATAGAGGGTGTGGAAGACCGATCGGCTGCTGAGGCGCTGCGCAACTGCAAGTTGTTTGTTGAAAAGACCGATCGACCTTACCTCGAACCTAATGAGTTTTACGTCCAAGATTTGATCGGTATGGAAGTTTTCAACCAGTTAACCGGGGAAATCTTAGGTAAGGTAAGTGATATTATCCCTGCAGGTAACGACCTTTTAGAAGTAGAAACGAATCTAACGCCGCCGGAAATAGTCGCCGCAGAACTAGAAAAGCCAAAACAGCCTGAAACTCCCAAAGCAAACGCTGACCCCAGAAATACCCGCAAACCACGGAAAGCCCGCGTTCAACAGCCGAAATCAACAAAAATTTTGATTCCTTTTGTCCAAGAGATTGTGCCAATTGTTGACTTAGAACAAGGCAGAATTGAAATTTTGCCTCCTCCTGGTTTGTTGGAATAGATACGGCTTATTCCAGGTAAATTAGGTGCGACTGGGCCTAAGGCATAGGGCTGACGGATAATGGGTAATGGTAATAGTTAGTGGTTATATCAAATCCGGTAGCATCGGAATTATTAGTGGCCGAAATTAGGAGACGGCAGTGCCGTCTCCCTACAATGTTATTTTCGGTAGGGACACGGCACTGC
>JAUBOH010000299.1:0-8633 GCA_036700145.1 Microcoleus occultus BM001215366 | reverse complement strand
CAGGTGGCTTAGTTTTATATCCAGCATCCTCAAGCCATTCAGCAATATTTCTCCAGTTTTCGATCTTTTCAATCCCTTTACCCACAAAGCCTTTAACGTATCTATAAATAGTGGCACACAGGTCAGTTTCCACACCTTTGGGATTTTTTTGCAGCTTTTCGGCGATTTCAGCGGGACTGTTGCCACAAAGCAACCCCCGCAGATGCAGCTTTTCAACGGGGGTGAGAGGCTTTCCCTTAACGGCGGCCAAGTCTGCGTACAGAGTTTTTAAGTCCCAGCGGCTTTCTGCTTCGGGGAAGCGATCGTTTGTGGATGCCATAAATAGGTGTGTGTAAAGTTCCTGATGGAAGTCTAACATGATTCCTGATGTATGTCAGGTTATTACCAGACTCAGCTAGCTTATTATACTTGAAAGCTCAAGTTTAAATGGTGCAATTTACAAGTCAAAAAGTTGGTGGCTGGGCTTTTGAGTGATTACTGATGGCAGTTAGTGTTACGACAGGGATTAGGGCTAAATTTTGGTAATTTTCTGGGTTTGACTCTAGTTTCGGGTACTGCTGGTAATTTTTTTAATTTATTTTCTGGGTTTTGCATAATTTTGTTGATGTCGCCCTGATATATAAGTAGGAGGCTGTAGCAGGCTTTCTTGGGAATCTGTGCGATCGCTGCGAAAGCTTTGCTATGCAAGACTTTTGGTGGGTGAAAGGCGACGGTAAAAAATAGAGACAGTAGGGATGAAACAGTACATGGAATCGAGTGATTGGTATGAATTCAGTTTTGCTGGTAATTGCCAAATAAACTCATAACCAATCTGAATCTCCTAAAAAGTTCATTTTTCTGGTTTCGTGAAAATTTAGTATAAAGGACTACAGATGGTATTCAGCATTAAAGCAGAAATGATCAATAGATGTGGGAAAAAAGTCATTTCTCAAGGCTTAATTTTATCTAGCATTTGTCTAGCAATGACAGGTTGTTCAAAACCAGAACCTCCTCCACCAACAACCAAATATCATTTTTACATCGTTCTGTCACCCATTAATCAAGAGCAAGTCACACAAGCCACAGCATTTTTAACTCAAGCTAAAGGCAAAGGTAATAAAACAGCTCAAATTATTGTTCCAGGAAACCGCTACACAATCGCCAAGTTTTGTGAAAAAGACACGCCTGAATTTCCTGCACCTGGTACTGAATTGCGAGATGATAAACCAGAATCAATTCTAGCTGTAACTGGGGAAGCAGACAAAGCACTCACTAGAATAGCGAATGGGGAAATAACCTGTAAGGCTAGTGCAGCATCTCTCGCAAACCTTGCACCTTACTTAAAGGATGCTGCATCTAAATACCCAGAAAAAATAATTGTTTTGATTCAAGCTCCTTGGAACCTCGCTGAGGTAAATCGAGCCTTTCCAAAAATTCAAGCTGGAATGGATCAATTAGCTCAATCAGACAAAGAAAGAGTAGAAAAAATTATTTTATTTGGCGTTAATGACGGAGCTGCTGATCGGGTCGCTACAGCCTTTCAACAGTTCAATAAGCAGGGAAATAGAAAGGTTGAATCTCCAGCTATAAGTGTTCCACAAACGCTTGGCCATCTCAAAACAATCCACAGTGATGTCTTAAAGTTAAACTAGCTGAATTTATATTTAACAGATCATGCCCAACTCCAATGAAGCAGAAATTGAGAAAAATCTCATTAGCCAATTTCCTGACGATATTCGTCAGTGGTTGAGGAGAAACGATCCAGAACTCTATTTTATATTGTTGTCAAAGTTGCTCCCAAAGTGCAAAGAACAATTGCTATTGCAAGAAAAATTGAATACTAAAGAGGAGGAGTTGAAAAATTTAGATGCGTACTTAAAAAATGCAGAAATTGAAGTAGCTGCTACAACAGCCGCACTTCGTTTTTGGGAACGAGACACTCCAATCATTTTCCCAGGCGTGAGATTTGGGAGATTTAGCATCGGCTTTTGGTCTATTCCACCTTGGTCATTTTTTAATACTTTCTTTGATTGGACGCTAAAAATAGGACTCAGTGTAGTACCCGTTCTTTCTTTATTCAGTATTATAGGTGTTAAATTAGAGGAAATTCAATATACTCCGCAGGTTCTAGTTAGTATTTTATGTGGAATATCACTTGTTTGGTTGACATCAGCAACAGTGACTAACTGGATAGTTTCTCAGAATCAAAATCAACAGGGAATTCAAGGAAATAATCAGTTACAACAAGAACAGCAAGAAGAAAATACAAGCCAGACTAAGTTAGATAAATTTTATCGAGCTTGTTTTCCGGCGATCACTAAATTGACAAAACTGATATTTCCTATTCCTATTTTGACAAGCTTAATCAAAATTGTAGTAGGGACTGATTTAAGAGTTGATAGTGATACATTCTTATTTTTTATAATTTGGCTATTGGAAGCTTTAATTGGATATGCTACCGTACCACCATTAATAGATGCATTCAGGATCAATCAGAACTCAAGTACAGGGTTGTCACTTCCTCTCCTGACTGGAGAGGAGAAATTTGAAATTCTATTGGGTGTAAGTATCTTTGCTTTGATAAATATCATGTTTGCCATTGCTAAAGGCAGAACTTATCGAGTTAACTCTGATAAAAAAATAGCCCAGGGTAAAGCTATTGCTGAGAGAGACATGAATAAAATATTGTTAGCTAACTGCCAGAAAGAGATAGCATACCTAAAAGAAAAGAATCAAGCGCTTGAGCAACTTCTCAGACCCAATAAATTAATTGAGAAGTTTCACCAGGGAATTGAGTATCTCTCGATTTGGGCTAGGCAAGGTAAAGACTACAGTGGTATTGATGACCCTAGTCCCAATATCGCAGTTATCAATAATGGAAAGCTACACAGTCCAACCATTCCCGTTCAGGAGAAATCTACTTCTGGCGAGGAAGGTTTACAAAATTCAACCAATTAGTAAACAATAGAGAATACAGAGGTAAACTATGACATCTGAAAATAATGAAGGCGAAAAAAGATTTAATGAACTAACTGCGGCTCTTTCATTAGCCCCGCTTTTAGCGGTGAATATTGCGGCTCCTACACCACAGCCTAATATACAGAACCGTCCCAACTATACTGACTATTCAGCCGTCCAAAAACAACAGCCTAAATCTTGTCCGCTCGACCAAGAATCAGAGAACGACTTAGAAGCACAAAACTATGAGTCTTTACCAGGGATTGCTAGACTTTCCAATTTCACTGAACAACTAGATCAGGTAGCAGAGTTACAGGCTGGAGAAGATAAAGAAAAACGAGAGGAAGAGAGGGAAATAAGTGTTAAAGAACGCAATATGGCAAAGAGTTCAGGTTCTCCCGATCCTGAACAGGAAAGCGAAGAGGGTGAGTACGTTAGTGAGTACATGAAGGATATTGAGAGCCGTTTGGAAGCTGGGACATTAACGCTTAAATCTCCCGAAGAAAAATCGGAAAGTGAACTCAGGGAATCTGAAACTGAATCTGAGTCTGAATATAGCGAATCTGAAACTGAATCAGAATCAGAAAGCCATAGTGAAATGAAATGGGGTTAAGCATCCAATTGCAATATACAAACGGTGATAAATATGCGGAACGCTGACGAAAATCAAGCAATACCACCAAAAGCTAATCAGTCTATTAATCAAATGGGGTCTGTAAATCCTAATGTCTCGAACCAGCCGATAGAACAAGGCTCTATAAATCAACCCTTCAAACCAAACGGTGAACAGATGATTCAGGGGTCTACTCCTTCTGGCTTGAAGAAAATGATTGAGCAAATTTATCGTGAAGAAAAAATGGATCAGGTTGTGATTGTTCTTGAGAAGGTAAAAAATGCTCGTCAAAGGTATGAAGACAGCTATTGGCTATATCGGATTTTTTTGCCAGGCCCTTTCTTGCTAGTTTGGAATATAAAAAAACTCTTGCAATCCAATAACGTTACTTCTCAATTAGTGAAGACTTTAGATCCTGATGAAGTAGCTCTACTGCTGTCTAATGTACTTTACGCCGTCTCGGTGCTGTTTGGATTCGTAATTTTGATTTCATTATCATTAAAAGTATCAAACTTACAATGGTGGTTTGTTACTGGAAGTGTATTTATGGGACTTTTAGCAATAAGAGTCATTTGGTATGAAAAAATAATTCGGGATACTCGCTGCGTCAAATTATATGACGATTTCAGCAATGCTATAGTGGCTCAAGAAGCAGAGGAGCGTCAGTTCATTGCAAACATTTGTGACCTATATAACAAACTCAGAAACACCGAAAATGAATCTAAAGTTAACAGACTTCTAGATCGCATCAAAATAAAAGATAAAGAAGAGTACAGAAGGCTTGAACTAGAAAGCCAAGAGAACTTACAAGCCCTTGAAGCAAGTGTAGCTTATGCTCAAACTAATGATGCACAAATGCGCCAAAAGCTCATAAATGAAACTGAGCTTGAGTATATGGCATCTAAATATCAAATCACAGGTGAGGGAATGTACGCGCAGGCACATCAAATAACTTTGGCAATGATTAGAAGTGAAGAGACAGTTCTAAAAGCACTTGCAGATGCCTTGGTAGGTGATGAGAAAGCAAACCGTGATATGTTGCGTTATATCCAACAGGAACTTGCAATATTAGGTGGTTTGAAAGGTGATTTAGGAAAGGATGGACGTGGGGCTTACGCTAAAGCGAATTTTAACGAAAAACTTCACGATCTTATGAATACACGAGCTAAAAGATACGGGAGTACAGAGCCATGATTGATTACATTAAAATTGAACTTTCTAATGGCGAAATCGTCGATTTTTTCTCTTATCCTTTGGATCAAGCGTTTGACTGCCTTGAGGGTAAGATAGTTAATGAGGATTTACCTAATGCTTTAAAAGACCCGGATAACTATAGGGATCTCCATTCAGATAAAGGTGTAATCTTTCTTGGATTTGCCTCCGATCGACCTGATGATCTTTACAGGTTTCCCGTGTGGCTACCTGCTGATTTAATTACGACTCATATTTTAATTGGTGGAGCCATTGGGAGTGGCAAAACGACTCTAACTTACAGGCTAATGGCTGGTGCACTAGAGAATTTTGGAACTGTTGTTATCGGTGAGGCAAAGGGTGGTAAAAACGGTTATGCAGAAGGTGCTGCCTTTACTAATATAGCTTTATATTTGCAGAAGAAATCGAACAGACCTGTATATCGTTGGCCTAGAGGTAATTGTTGGTTTAATCCTTTGCCATATTTAAAAACTAAATCAGACAGAGATGGTTTTTTACAAGCGATCCGTCGGCTAATTCAAGTAGGGGGGGATATGCAGTTTTTTATTGACAAGGCAATTGAAATTGCCAGCCTGCTGATTGAATATATGCAAATGGATACGATAAACAATCCAAGAAAATGTACTCTTAGAAATTTAGTTCACTTTCTCAGGTATCCAGGTGAAGTAGAAGAAAATATTACTAAGTTAATTGACTTTTTAGAATCACTAAAGGAACTTAATTCGAGAGGTGAGGCTGATTTGAAAAAATTTAAAAACATCAAGCATAGACTGGAAATCTCGAATTTTTTCAGGATGCTGAAAGATGAGTATGTTGGAACTCGTAACGGGATAAATAAGCTGGCTAATGAAATAGAAAAAGACGAAGATTTAGTATACTATAGTGAACCACACAATAAAGGTCATGATGGTCAGCCACTTGTCGAATTGACAATCTATGACATACTTTACAATCGTTCGATGGTAATTGTAAGCCAGCCTCTAAGTAAACCTAGTTCAGAAAGTGTCGGCGCTATTTTTTGGGATTCTTTGTTGAATCAAATTTTAGAAATTGGGCCAGAAATTAGATCAAATTTACCCAAAAATAAAGATGGTAAGCCTAGAGAAAAAGTCGCTGTTTTTCTTGATGAAACTCACCGTTTACCTGTTGGGAAGTTGGGAGATTCAGGCGATTGTTTGCGTCAGTTTGGTGTTGGCTTAATAGAAATTACTCCTGCGGTTGTAGATACGGTCAGATGGGAAAAGAATAAACCTGTTTGGCAAACAGTCATTTCCCTCAGCCCAGGCATTGATGCTGTTACCAAAGAAATATACGATCATCTTCCTCCCATTCCACAGGATGATATTACTATTAGACCTTATAAGGATGCTCAAGGAAGAACAAGAATTGGTTATGAAATTAATGATAAATCACCTCAAAAACAGGGAAATGATAATCCAGGGGTGTCTTGGCGTTCTCTCCAATATACGGGTAATAGAACAGCTTTACTATGGTTGAACAACAATAAAGCTCTTTTCTGGATTGATTTTGAAAGTGAACTTCTAAAGCACATTGATGGCTTACTCGAAGATTCGATTTCCCCCAAGGCTTCAAGGGCTGTAAAAGCAGCCATAGACTATGCGCTTGGATTAGTGAAAGAGTTTCGCGTATAGTGGTGTCGTGCTTTTTCTCAATGATGCTACGCTGTCCTCATTAGAAAGGAGCGATGAAGATGAATAATTATATCAATTTTACAATCCAACTAGAAGCACCTAATGGCGAACAATATGCTGACCCACCAGATGACTCACTAGGAGAAATTTCACATTTTGAATTAGGTCTAAAACTATTTTGCTTTGAATGCGATCGTCTAGTATCAATAGAAATCGGTGAAGAAAAACTAAACGTTTTTTTAGACCCCGATATCTGTATGCTCCTAGAAGATGAACTCCCCAAAAAACTGAGTGAGTTATCCCAAGGCAAACCCATCAAAATAGAATTTGTTGAAAGTGTTTGTCTTACTCTTGAATTGCAGCCCTTAACCAACGATAAAATTAGCTGTAATTTCAAACAATTTGGATATTTATCTCCAAATCAGTTTACCCTAAAATCCCGAAATAAACAGTTTGAACTGAATAAAACTCAAGTTATCGCAGAGTTAAAAGAATTTGTCGAACAACTCATGCAAATGGCTCTAAATGGCGGCTATATCACCCCGGAAGAAAAGCAAGAATTCCTGATGCCACTCCGCGAAATTGCGCCTGCTTCGGCTATTTGTTAATTAAGCGCGATCGCCCTTAATGTCCAAAAGGGCGATCGCACATCCCTTAACAACACATCCAACTAATAAACTATCTTATTCAATCGATCGCTTTAACACTTGTCTCACAGAACCGTACATCTCACTTGTCAACCCATCTAATTCATGCTCAATATCTTCCCAACGCCCCAATTTACTCGTCCACTTGCCATTAGCTAATTGTCTAGCCGCGTGCGTTGGTTCCCCGTCGGGAGTAGCATATATGGCTATCTTCTCAAAACCCGATTCAAAGTCAGAACTTTCACAAGGTTGAAATCTGACCGTTTGATAAGCTTGAATAAAAGCAGCGATAGTTAGTTCCGCTGGCACACCATCAGGCCAATAATAGGGACTGTTTGGTTCTAGAGGATTCCACCAACGGTCATCTTCACCAGCAGCCCAAGCAAAACAATTGTAAGCGCGTGTTGCTGGGCTAGTGATGCGATATCCCGTAGCAGCTAAGTGAGGAAATTCATTTTCTTTATACTGTTCCAGCTTGCCATCTATAGCCATTTTCTCTCCCCCACTCTATCCATGCCTGTGCCATTTGTTTGAGCCGGCCACGCTGTTCCGATTTAACAGGATTAGCACCTGTAATCGCTTGCAATGCCCAAAACCAATGATCTGGTTCTTGCTCTAATTCTCGCAGAATTAGGGGAACAACAGCTTGACCCATACCGATAATTCTTTGGTATGCTGGGTGCATTGACATTTTAGTAACTAAGGACATCATACCTGTTTCGCGCCGCCATTGTTCTGCCAGCTCTAAAAAAGTTACTTCTATCTCTGCTGTTTCCCAAATGGGGTATGAGAAAGTAGCATTTAGCCCAGAAATTTGGTAGGTTCTTTCCATCAGGTTCACACCTCGCAGGTTCCTGAAAATATTACTTTTTTTAGATCATACCATATCGGAGCGATGAAGATAAATAACTCTATCAACAAAGAGGTAGATTGTCATTAGTCGTTGGGTGTGGGCGGGTTTATTCAGATTGTTGGTACTTGTTAGATATTGTTGATAAACCCGCCCTTACAGAACTCGATCGCATACAATTCTGGATTAAATCGAAATGATTTCACTTCCCTCAATTACAAAACAAACTCGGCTCTACATGAAAAAAACTTCCCAGAATCAATGCCAGCTCTTTACCAATATCTCGATCGCCATTAACCACTTCAGACACTCTTTTTTCAGAGTCCATAACTCCCACCAAATCCCCAGGCTGTAACTCTCTTTGTTCCATCAAAAACAGCAATATTGAACGAGGCGTTGCTGTGGCTGCTAGTGCGTAGTATTCCTGCTCGAATTTTTCAATCAGTGCGATCGGCAATTCATATAACTCATTTTCTTCAGGAGTGCGATCGCGCTGGTGCATCAACTCTTCCACCATAGCCAGAGCTTTCTCATTATCCGCTTCATTTCTAATTATTTTCGGCTGATACTGAGACAATAACTGTTTGTATTTATCTGGATTAAAACTAAACCTTAGTTTAGCTTAACCAATTTCTTTCGTCAAGCGCGATCGCCCTTAATCCCTGATCCGACTCCTCAAATTGTCCAATCTTCAAACCTCAAACCCGGTACTCGCTCAAAAT
>JAUBOH010000298.1:0-8633 GCA_036700145.1 Microcoleus occultus BM001215366 | reverse complement strand
CGTAGCCCCCGTAGGGGCGGGCTTTCCTTCGGATCGCTTCGCTAACGCTAACGCACTTTCAAAAGAATTATCCTCCTCGTCCCCGCAATTGGGATTACCCCGCTGCAAAATCAGGGGAGTTTCTGGCGACATTTCATCAAAAATCAAGGTTCCCAAACTGCCAACAACTGTTAAACGTCGTTGTTTGTCGGGATTTAGCCAGCACAGGTGAATGAATGCTTGAAATCCGTCGGGATAGGTAAGCGTTACCCAAACTAAATCGGCTAGTCCTTCTGAAGGATTAGCAGTCATCCGTGAAGAAGCAAATTGATTATCAATTTCTGCTGCTACTTCTTCTTGATTTATTCCTTCTTCCTTCTTTTTACCCTGAGCGAAGTCGAAGGGCCCTCTTCCTTCTTCTTTCGGAAATACAGTCCCGATCGCCCTTACTTGAATTGGGGTTTGTCCAAGCCAAGTATTGAAAATAGCGATATCGTGAACGGCCAAGTCCCAAAGGGCATCAACGTCATGGCGCACCGGTTCAAAATGGGTGCGCTGGGCGTAACCGTAGCGCAATTTGCCGAGTTGATGCTGTTGAATAATTGTTTGACCTCGATCGACTGCTGGATGAAACAGATAAGTATGATCGACGAATAGTTGCCGTTGGTATTTTTCGGCTAATTCGCAAAGTTCTATTGCTTCACTGAGGTTAAGGGCGAGGGGTTTTTCTACTAAGACGTGGTAGCCTTGTTGCAGGGCTGCTGCTGCGAGGGTGTAGTGTGTGGAAGCTGGAGTGGCGATCGCCACCGCATCCAGTCCCGCCAATGCTTGCACTTGAGACAAATCAGTAGCTAAAATCACCGAAGCATCGAGATTAAACTGTTTTTGGACAGCCGCCAATGAATCTCGATTCGGGTCGATTACTGCTAAAACTTCGCTGTTGGGATGTTCGAGAAAGTTGCGAATTAAGTTAACTCCCCAGCGGCCCGCACCCAATACAGCTATTCCGATTTTCATTGATTATAATTTCAAAAATCGCACACCAATTATAGCATAATTTGTAATTATTATCTATGTTTTAATCCCAAACAATTACTGTTGACTGTTGACTCTTGACTGTTGGCAGTTAACTGTAGTCATTCGTTATTGGTAGCAGCTAACAAATAACTGTCAACTGTCAACTGTCAACTGACTACCAACTAATTTATTAAAAGCTGCCTGAGCCGCTGCTTGTTCGGCCGCTTTGATCGATCGACCTTTTCCCTCTGCTACCAACTCTCCCTGAATCTGAACTTCTGCGGTAAACCGATCCTCGCCGCCCTGGACTGTCCCCGTTTCTTGTACGCTATATTTCGGCAAACTTTTGTATTTACCTTGAGTCAACTCTTGGAGAGCAGCTTTGTAGTTTTGGCGGGCCGGATCGCTGCGAATTTCCGTCGCAAGGCGTTGAAAGTGAGGATCGAGCCAAGGACGAATTAATTCTAAGGTATTGGCACTCAAATAAAGGGCGGCGAGTAAGGCTTCCAAAGCATCGGCTAGCCGGGGTTCAGCCCCTGTTTTGTCGGCGGCGGCGCTGCTGGAAACAATTAAATAGCGATCGAACCCGTAACTTTCAGCGATTTTAGCAAGAATGCGATCGCTCACCAAGATCGATCGAATAGCAGCAAATTCCCCCACCGTACAGTCAGGATAAATCTCAAACAACAACTCCGACGCCGCCAGCCGCACCACAGCATCGCCAACAAACTCTAGTTGCTCGTAATTTGCTGACGCTGACGCACTCGCATGAGTCAAAGCTAAATCCACAAGATGCCATTTGATCGAAGCATCCTTCGGTAGTCCCAATTTTTCAATTAATATTTCAAGTTGCTTTTGGCGACCCGGATAAATCAGATTCATAGGGAATTGGGAATTGGGCATTGGGCATTGGGCATTGGGCCTTATAGCATTGGGCCTTATAGCATTGGGCATTTCTTTGGTATATCTTACCTAACTATAAAAATATCTAAAAATTCTCCCCCTCGCCTTCTCTCCCACTCTCCCCCTCGCCTTCTCTCCCTCTCCCCCCTCTCCCCCTCTGAGGATTTTGGGGGGGAAAAAGTCGGACATAAGCCGGGTTCTGTTCTCTCAACTGCAAGCAGTTTTCGAGGGCAGTTATCTATCTGGGACGCCTGTTACCAGACGCCTCAAGCGGTACCAAAAAACGGAACCGGTAAAAAACCAACCGTAGTCCCTCCGACCTTGCTCCCAACTGGGGTTTACCGAGCCAGCACCTCTCGATGCTGCTGGTGCGCTCTTACCGCACCTTTGCACCCTTACCCTACCAATTTTAGACCTTCGATTCTCAATTTTCGATTCCATCTAAAATCTCAAATTTCAAATCTCAAATCGGGGGGCGGTATCTTTCTGTGGCACTATCCTCACGATCGCTCGCACTGGGCGTTACCCAGCAAGTTTGGTTTTTCGGGAGCCCGGACTTTCCTCAGACAAGCTTTCGCTCATCCGCAACCGCCTGCGCCTACTTTTTCCCCAGATTTATTGTACGCGATCGTTCGTTACTTTTCTTCCTTCCTCTTTAATAGTAGAAAAGTTTTCAAACCAGCCGCGCCGCCAAAAGAAGTAAACCATACCAAAGGCGATCGCAGCCATCAACCCCAAACAAAGCGGATAGCCAAAATACCAGTTCAGTTCCGGCATATTCAGCGGCGATTTCTCTGTATTAAAATTCATGCCGTAGATTCCCGCCACAAAAGTCAGAGGGATAAAAATGCTAGAAATTACTGTCAGCAGTTTCATGATTTCATTCATTTTATTGCCAACAGAAGACAAGTAAACATCCATCAAACCCGAAGACAACTCTCGATAGGTTTCCACCATATCCATCACCTGCACTGTGTGATCGTAACAGTCGCGCAGGTAAATTCGTACCTCTGGACTAATCAAATCACTGCTATCGCGAATTAGCGAGTTAATTGCATCCCGCTGCGGCCAAATGGCGCGGCGCAGCGTCAGCAATTCTCTGCGGATTTTATAAATTTTTTCCAGAGTTTTTCGAGTAGGGTGCATCACCACTTCATCCTCTAACTCTTCAATCCGCTCTCCGTAAAGTTCCAATACAGGGAAAAATCCATCTACGATCGAATCTAGCAGAGTATAAGCCAGATAATCTGCTCCGTGCTTGCGAATACTCCCTTGTCCTTTACGAATGCGATCGCGCACGGGGCCAAAGCAATCATAGTCCGGTTCTTCCTGAACTGTTAACAGGTAATGCTTGCCCAAAATAAAACTTACTTGTTCTTTATGAAAATTATCTGAATTCGGCTTAATCATCACCATCCAAGCAATGATTAAAATGTGATTTTCGTAATCTACAACTTTCGGGCGCTGTGGCACATTAACTACATCTTCCTGAGCCATTACGTGCAAATTAAATACTTCGCCCATTTGCCGCCAAGTTTCTTTGTTTCCCAATCCCAACATATCAACCCAAGACACAGATTCTGTATCTAAATACGCAGCAGTTTCTTGAGGATTTGCCAATTTGGCGCGAGTAGCTGCTGTCTCGCAATAGTCAATTAATACAATCTCCGGAGGCGGCGCATCCGGCTCTAAATCGAGAGTTCCCGGCGGCGCCCCCGGATCGTCGTAAAAATAGTCAACGTAGGAATCATCATCATCTTTAATTGGTTTTGCAACAGGATGAGATGTATTGATGTTTTTGTGTACCATGCTTATATTCCTAACTTTTAGAACTTTTAATGTCAAATCTGGTGGCATTGAAATTATATTATAGTCCGAGCGTTCCCGGTTGCGATCGGGCTCGCGAGCTTTTAAGATCGCACGCTATATCATCCAAATATATAATTCCGATGCCACCGGAAACAATATAATTAGATTATCATTTTTCCACTAAAACTATAAATTTTAAATAACAACTGTCAACTGTGTCGCCCGCTCGCGAAGTCGAAGGGTCAACTGTCAACTGTCAACTGACGATTTACCTTTGCCGAATTGGAATCTCGATCGCAAATTCAGTTCCCCCTCCCGGCGCGGAAACACATCGCAGCGTCCCCCCGTGTCTTTCCACCACAATCTGATAGGAGATAGACAGTCCCAAACCAGTACCTTTGCCTACTGGTTTAGTAGTAAAAAACGGGTCAAATACCCGATATTTAACAGACTCTGCCATTCCCGGCCCGTTATCGGAAATTGCGATCGCCACCCGATTGTTTTCCAAAACCTCCGTGCGAATCCGAATCGAAGGCAATGCGTCGCAACCCAAAGGTAAACTCGGAAAATTTTGCCGTTGGGCATCCGCTGCACCCGCCAATTCCAACTTTCTATTTCTGACATCTGCCAAAGCATCAATAGCATTACTTACTATATTCATAAACACTTGATTTAACTGTCCGGCGTAGCACTGTATTAATGGCAGTTGTCCAAATTCTTTAACTATTTCAATCTGGCGATTTCTGCCATTTTCTTTAAGTTTGTGTTGCAAAATTAACAGAGCGCTATCAATTCCTTCGTGAATATTAACACGCTTAAGGTCTGATTCTTCCAGGCGGGAAAAGTTCCGCAAAGACAAAACAATTTCGCGAATGCGATCGGCTCCGGTTTCAATTGACTTCAGCAAATGCGGGAAATCCTCTTTCATAAATTCCACTTCTATTTGCTCAGCAAACTCCTCGATTGCCGAAACAGGTTCCGGGTAATGTTCTTGGTACAAACTGCAAAGTTGCAGCAAGTTTTGGGCATACTCGCTAGCGTGAATGATATTGCCGTAGATAAAACTGACAGGATTATTAATTTCGTGAGCAATTCCCGCGACTAGCTGTCCCAAACTAGACATCTTTTCCGCTTGAATTAGTTGAGCTTGAGTTCTTCCTAATTGTTTCAATGTTTGTTCTAGCTGGTGATTTTTGTGTTTTAATTGAGATTCGGCCTGTTTGCGATTGGTAATATTGCGGGCGATAACGATCAATTGATTCGAGTTAAAAGGTAGCAATCTCGCTTCAAAAATTTCTTCTCCTGCCGGCATGGGTAGCGAATACTCTATATTAACTGGAGTTCTGCTTTCGGAAACTTCAAGCATTGCTAGCTCGAATTGGCTGGCGGCGGTTGCCGGCAATACATCGATTATTCGTTTGCCCATAAAATACTCGGGACTCAAGTACAAATCCGATGAATTTCCTGACAAGTAATCCAAAATAATGCCGTCAGCATTGAGGCGGAAATACAAATCGGGCAGTGCCAGAAAAACAGATTCCAACTCGGAAGTTTTTTGGCGCAATGCTTCTTCGGCGCCGTAGCGATCGCTAATATCAAAAATCACCCCATCCAAACAGCAAACGCTCCCATCTTCAGCGAATACAGGAGAACCTTTATCCCACACCCATTTAATCGTGCTGTCTGCTGCTAGCAAGCGGTATTCCAGGCTATAAGACTGTTTGTTTTCTATTCCTTGCCGAATGGTTGCTTCAACTTTTGCCAAATCTTCCGGGTAAATAATGCTAGCAAAAGTCCGCCCTCCCCTGTCGGGAGGCGAACTAAAATCCGCAGCAGGGTAGCCAGCTAGTAAGTAAACGGCATCGCTAATAAAACTTGTCGAAAAATCGCACTTCCAGCGATAAACCACTCCGGGAATATTCGCTACCAAAGAGCGAAATCTGCTTTCGCTCCGGCGCATAGCTTCTTGAGCTTGATGCCTTTCTGTAATGTCGTGAGCGAAAGCCAGCACTGCGAATATATTGCCATCGGGGTCGCGCAGGGGTACTTTTTGAGTGTCGAAAATATGTATTGAACCGTCAGCAACTGTTGTCAAATCGCAGGGATTGTGGATTGTTTCGCCGGCCAGTACAGCACAGTCGTCTTTGTGGAATCCTCGGAGATTTTGTGCGGGATTGCCAAATATTATTTCTTCGGAAAACCCTAATTCTAAAGCGTCTTTGCCGACTGTTTCTTCGACTGTGAGGCCAATAGCTTTAGCAAAACTTTCGTTGGCCAAAATGCAGCGAAAGTCTCGATCTTTAGCAAAAATCCAGTCGGGAGTTTTGTCGATTACACTCCGCAGCAATTGTTCGGAACGTTCGGTTTGTGCCAAAGCTACTTTGAGTTCTAATTCCAGGCATTTGCGATCGATAATATTTTCAAAAGCAACGCCGACGCAGTTGTTGGGCAGCGGAAAAGCTTTAATAGAAAAAGCACGAGTTATGCGATCGCATTCATCGCAGTCAATATCTTCAAGTTCTACGGCTTTCTGGGTGCGAATTACAGAGGCAAATACTTGGGGAATGTTTTTCGATCGCAAATGAGGGAAAATTTCGTCGATTGTCATGCCCAAAACGTCGGCCATTTCTAATCCAGTAAACTCTGTAGCGGCGGGATTCGAGGCGATCGCCCTGAGAGTGCTGTCATCGTCTATATTTTCTAAATGGTAGACGTACAAACCAATTTGCATATTCTCGACAATTTGGTCGTAGAGGCGCACGCTTTCGTCTACCTGCCTGCGTTCGGTAATATCTTCAGTAATCCCCAAAACGTACTGGGGATGGCCTGCGGCGTCGAGAATTGGCACTTTGCGGGTGTGCAGTATTCTCATACCTTTGTGGCGAGTTTGGATCGGCTCTTCGGCTATGTCTTGAACAGTAGATTGGTTGTGATGACCGGTCAATATTTCCCTGTCTTGAGCGGTGAAAACATCTGCTTGTTCTTTGGGATAAATATCGTAGTCATTTTTGCCGATCGCCTCTTGAGAGGTAACACCTGCGATCGTTTCTCCCGCTTTATTCCACAGCACAAATTTCAGCGAAGAAGCATCTTTAGCAAAAACTCCCACCGGCAGATTTTCTACTACCGAATTGAGGAACCCTCTCGCTGATTTTAATTCAGCTTCTGCACGCTTGCGTTCAATGCCTAGAGCAATGACATCGGCAACGGATGCTAAAGTTTCCTGAAACGGTGCACTCAGCGGCTGGCGGCTGATAATTACCATGACTCCCACCAGTCGTTCTTCGACTATTAAAGGGTAGCCGGCGAAGGTGAGAATTTGCTTGGGAATTTGGCACTTTTTCGGATTTGGACTGCTTTTGATAATTGCTATTTCAGAATTTTCTGTTGCTGCTTCGGATTCTGCGTCTGGGAGTCCAAAATCATTCAGTTCAAAGCCGCAGTCAAATTGCGGTTTTTGCTGTTTGGCGATCGAGTTAACTTTACTTTCAATAAAGCTAGCCCGATCGCCTGTGCGGCTGTAGATTCCCGAGGCTGCTTGCAATTGGCAAACATTATGTTGAGAGTTAAAAGTCCAAATTTCAGCAGAGGCGACATCGAGATTTCGCACCATTGCCTCGCAGCAGGGAAGCAGGATATCTTGAGGATGTTTGGTGAGGGCAATACCGACATCGGCTACCATTGCTGTGAGGCGAGAACCTTGGGCTTTTTCTGCTTCCAACCGTTTGCGATCGGTGATGTCTTCCACCAAAGAAAGGACGGTAAAAGTGTCGCCGCTGCCAATAATCGAGTTGAACCAGCGACACCAAATGACTTGTCCGCTTTTAGTTTTATTTTGATTAATTGAAGTATTGCCTTTGCCGGTGGCCAGTTCGAGTTCGATCGCACTTACAGCCTCTCTATCTTCCTCGCAAACCAAAGCCAAATCGCCGAACTGCTTGCCCATCATATCATCCGATGTCCAGCCAAAGATGTCTTCAGCGCGTTTCGACCACTGAACGATCCGAAAATCTTCATCCCAGCCCACCATTGCCAGAGGACTGTTAGCTGCATTCAACCACAGTAAATGATTTGAGCGGCGCAACTCTTGAGTTTTCTGCTGCTGCCAGCGGTAATGCCTGGTGATATCTCTACCAACGCCGAAAACCCGCATCTGGTTGCTAGAGGCATCCACCGTCGGCGTGTAAGCCGTTTCGTAAATTTTAATTCCGCCGTCTGCCGCCGTCACCTCATGAATTGCCAGCTTTTTTTCCCCTGTTATAAATACTTGTTGCAGGCAGGAATCAATCTGCGAGATTATATTTTTGAGAGCAGGATTATTGGGGTATAATTTCAATAATTCCTGATTTGTTTTGTTGACTATTTCAGCAGGCTCCAATCCCATCCAAGCAGCAGCAATAGGATTGATTGATAGATAATTTTGCTGTCGATCGCACTCTAGGAAAGCATCAACCGAGTTAGATAAAAAAGACTGAAACGATTTGATAACTTCCTGCATGGGCATTTTTTTATCACTTGCAAGTTAAGCTCTAAATTTTTCCTAAAGTTAGTTTAACTCACTCAAATATTTTTGCACATTTTACTGCTGCGCTTCCCAGTCCAATTTTCGGCGCAGTTCCCCATACTACAAATATTTTAAGGAAATAGTATTTTTCGGAATATAACTTAATTAGAGCAGATGCTCTTTTTTTAAACAAGACGCATCGGATACAAAAGGGAGATGGGGAGAGGAGGAGAGGGGGAGAAGGAGAGAGACGCTCAGAAACGTGGTTTTTGGGAAAAATACGGTGTATTCCAGGTTGGTGAAGTGTAGGGACACGGCACTGCCCATAGGTGTCAACTTAAGGTCAAACCCAGTCATAGACTGTTGTTTGACTATTAAATCTAGATCCCCCCTAGCCCCCCGAATCGTTGCGGGGGGACAG
>JAUBOH010000297.1:0-8653 GCA_036700145.1 Microcoleus occultus BM001215366 | reverse complement strand
CTGTCCCCCCGCAACGATTCGGGGGGCTAGGGGGGATCTAGATTTAATAGTCAAAAAACAGTCTCTGACTGGATTTGACCTTAAGTTGACACGAAGAAGGGCAGTGCCGTTTCTTGCGCAATGAATCGGGGTAGGGAAACGGCATCTTGAGTGTCCTGCTTTCGGGTAATATCAATTCCGATGGTACCGGATTTGATATGAGTTGAAGCGGATTCGATCACAGTCCAAGTTTCCTGAAGGCGAATTTTTCGGTAGACTCTCTATGCGAGTTAAAATTTACCATCTAAAATCGCAGGAAGCCTGGGTGAAGGAAGTTATTAAAAATTTGTCAGAATTTAGGAATCGCCCGTTAGCGTTAGCGAAGCGATCCGAAGGAAAGCCCTCGAAGAGGATCGCACCTTTGTTGCTGTCGCTGTTGTGGCTGTGCGCGATCGCCTGGGTAGGTTTCTTATGGAATCTCGGTAACATCGGTTTAGTTGACGAAACCGAACCGCTGTTTGCCGAAGCCGCCCGTCAAATGACGGTGACTGGGGATTTCATCACTCCTTATTTCAACGGCGAAACCAGATTTGACAAGCCGCCGTTGATTTACTGGCTGATGGCGGTGGCTTACCGCACTCTGGGCGTTAACGAATGGGCCGTGCGCCTTCCGTCGGCCTTGTGCGCGATCGCACTGACTTGCCTCGGATTCTATACTCTCTCGAAGTCAGAAGGAAGTTCGGCAACGGATTCTGTAACGGATTTAACGGATACTTCGACTTCGCTCAGTACAAGTGTTAGGAATCAGGAAGAGGGAATCAGGAAGAGGGAATCAGGAAGAGGGAATCAGGAAGAACGAAGAAAGAATGAGGAAGAAGAAACAGAGAATCAAAGCTCAAAACTCAAATTGCCCGGTATTCCGATCTTTCTTTCTACTCCTTGGATTGGTGCGGCCCTAATCGCCTTAAATCCTCAAACTATTGCGTGGGGAAGGACTGGCGTTTCAGATATGCTCTTGAGCGGCTGTATGTGTTCGGCACTGCTCGCGTTTTTCCTCGGTTACACCCTAGAAGAACAGAGAGAACAAACAGAATTTTCCACCGTTTCTGCTTCCCGATTTCCCAATAAGTGGTATCTAGCTTTTTATGTACTAATTGCCTTAGCAATTCTGGCTAAGGGGCCTGTGGGAATTGTCATCCCAGCCCTGATTATTGGCTGCTTTGCGCTTTACTTGGGCAATTTTCGGCAACTTTGGCGAGAAATGCGTCCAGTGTCTGGAATCTTGATTATTCTGGCGATCGCCCTGCCTTGGTTTATTTTGGTTACTTTAGCCAACGGTCAAACTTATATTGACAGCTTTTTCGGCTATCACAATTTTCAGCGTTTTACTGAAGTAGTCAACAAGCACTCGGCGCCTTGGTATTTTTACTTTTTGGTAGTGCTAGTTGGTTTTGCGCCTTGGTCGATTTATTTGCCAGTGGCGATCGCCCGTACCCGTTTTTGGCAGCGCAGTTACTGGCGCCGTCAACCGCGATCGGCTCAGTTGAGTTTATTTGCCATATTTTGGTTCGGCTGCATCTTTGGCTTTTTCACGATCGCCGTCACCAAATTGCCCAGTTATGTATTGCCTTTGCTTCCAGCGGCTGCGATTTTGGTAACGCTGTTTTGGAGGGATATTATTGCAGGCAACGAACCAGGAAACAGGCGGGTAAAGTTAGAAAAACAACCGAATTCTTTACCGCAAGGACTGTTAGTTACATACATTTTCAATATCGTATTTTTACTGATTATAGCCGGAGCAACTTTCTACTGTTACAACTGGCTGGGAGACGACCCGGCAATGCCAAATTTTCCGCAAGCAATTCAGCAGTCGGGATTGCTGATTGTAGGCGGTGCGATTTGGATAACTGCGGCTGGGGCGATCGCAATTTTACTCTGGAAACGTCAGCAACGCTGGATTTTGGTTGTTAACTTCATCGGGTTAGTAGCATTTATCATCTTTGGTCTGACTCCCGCCTACAATTTGGTGGATATCAACCGTCAATTACCTCTGAGACAGTTAGCACAGGTTATTGTCCAACAAAAACTGCCGGGGGAAGAGTTGATGATGATTGGTTTCTGGAAACCAAGTCTGGTTTATTATACTCAAGACCCGGTGACTTTTTACCGACTTCCCCGAGGGGCGAGAGACTACATTGAGGAATCTAAAAACCACAATTCTCCCACGATTATGGTGCTGGGATATCCACACAAATTTAAAGAATTCGGATTGCAGCCAAATCAATATCAACTGTTGGACAGTCGCGGCGCTTACCAACTCGCAAGAGTTCCGAGACAAGCGTTTCGATAGTGTATTGTCTGCGGGTGAGCCGACCTATATGGTGTGAAAGTAGGGGCAATCCCCCCGTGGTTGCCCGGGAATTTGGATAGGGTGCATCTAGGACTGTAAAAGCTATAATCTAGTCACTACTTAAAACCGGAAGCTAGGAGCCTATAATGGTTTCAATTCTCAAAAAACCTTCCTCGTTAATCCATGAGATTTGCATTGAAAAAGTCGATTGCTGGAAGTTGTTCAAATTTAGTGAATCGCTGCAACAGCGCATGGAGAAATTGCTAGAGAAGAAGAAGGCAGACCAACTAATGGCAGAAGAGGCAGCGGAACTCGATGCCATTGGGGAATTAGATCGAATCTTTACCCACATCAATGCAATGATGGTGGCTCAAGATGTCAATTAGCGATCTACGCTCAACTTGCCTGAAACAAGCGATGATGGATAGGATGTCATTTTCATTGTAAAAGTGTGGTAGCCATGACTGAGTTACTTGAACGTGCGATCGCCAAGTTGAAAACATTGTCTGCCAGCGAGCAAGATGCTCTCGCTTCAATAATTCTGGAAGAACTTGAAGACGATTTGCGCTGGGATAAAGCATTCTCCCGTTCCCCAAATACTCTTGCTAAACTCGCAGCCACCGCAATGGCTGAGTATCATGCAGGCAAAACCCAAGAACTCGATCCAGAAACATTGTGAAGTCAAGCACTACAACCGAGTTCCGCAGATTATTTGCTGATTTACCCGAACAAGTTCAACAGCAGACACGGGCGGCCTATCGCCAGTTCAAGGAAGACCCAAGTCATCCAAGCCTGCGTTTCAAAAAGGTGCATCCAGACTTACCAATCTACTCTGCCCGAATTAGCAAAAACTATCGAGCAGTTGGTCAGTTGGATGGAGACACTGCAATCTGGTTTTGGGTTGGTTCACACGCAGACTACGACAAGTTTCTGGGGCAGTTGTAGCAGTGTCTGCAGCCCGCCAATATCAATTAGAAAAGTGTATTTAGAAAAGTGGAAGATTATGATTCCAATCAATGAAGCTCAACATCAGTTGCAGCAGTCGATCGATTCGGTGAGTGAGTCACATCAACCGATCGCGATTGCAGGACAGACTAGCAATACAGTATTATTGTCTGAAGCTGACTCGGCATCGGTTGCCCGTGAAACATTGTATCTTCTCTCAGTGCCGGGGATGCGGGAATCAATTCGGGAAGGAATGGCAACGCCGATCGCACTTCTCGATCGCCCTTTAGACTGGTAAGTTAGCCAACCATACGTGCCATAATCAGCCATATTATTTGATGTGCGATCGCCTGAATATATGGATGCGCTAATCGGCAAAACTTTACAGGGTGGAAACTACACCCTCGAACAAGAACTGGGGCGGGGCGGCTTTGGAATTACCTTCAGAGCAAATCACCGCTATTTAGGACAGCCTGTAGTCATTAAAACCATCAACGAATCTCTGCGCCAGCAACCAAATTTTGCTGAGTTCGATCGCAAATTTCAAGACGAAGCGAGGAGGTTGGCTTCCTGCGTTCATCCCAATATCGTCCGCGTCAGCGATTTTTTTGTGGAAGACGGCCAGCCTTACATGGTGATGGACTACATCGCCGGTCAGGATTTGGGCGATGTCGTGCTGCCAAATAAACCGCTTCCAGAAGCACTCGCAATTTCCTACATAACTCAAGTTGGCGCTGCTGTGAAGGCAGTTCATCAAAAGGGTTTGCTGCACCGAGATATCAAACCGCAAAACATTATTCTGCGCCAAAACACCCAGGAAGTTGTGTTAATTGATTTTGGGATTGCCCGCGAGTTTACTCCCGGTGTTACCCAAAGTCATACTAATATGGTTTCCGACGGCTACGCGCCGCCAGAACAGTATTTTGCCCAAGGAAAATACACGCCCGCCACAGATGTTTACGGTCTGGCCGCGACGCTTTATACTTTGCTGACAGGACAAGTGCCGGTGGCTGCAATTCTCCGTACCAGCCAGCCGATGCCTTCACCCCGCGATTTGCAGCCTCAAGTAAGTACGACAGTCAGTTCCGCAGTGATGCGGGGGATGACTGTAGAGGCTCAAAATCGCCCTGCAAGCGTGGATGAGTGGCTGTCGCTGCTGCACGGGCAGGGGAGTGCAGCGTCGCCGAGCACCGGGCCGACGGTGGCGGTGATTCCGGGACACGGGCCTCAGTCGCCTGCTGGATCGAGAACAGCGCCTGCTGTGGTGTCTTCTGGGGAAGGCAACCGCAAGGTTTGGTTGATTTTGGGGTTGGTGGCGATCGCCGTTATTTTGGCAGGTTTTGTCGGTATTGCTAGGGTTTTCTTCAACCGGCCCTCTTCGGAACCCGCACCGGTGGCGAAGGACGATCGCACTTCGGCCCCCGCAGATCCAGACGCGCGATCGAACCCCGCACCAATTCCCACGCCGACACCAACGCCACCGCCAACTCGCAGAGAAACTCCGTCGCCTGCTGCTGAAACTCCAACACCCGCGCCAACTCCGACACCCGCGCCATCAGCAACTCCGGCCCCAACACCAGCCCCAACTCCAACTCCAACACCTTTCTCGCCAACACCAACTCCTGAGCCTGCCGAACCCACACCAACAGAAAAACTTGTTGACAAACAGTTGCCGCCCGATCGATCGCCCGCACCCAGCGAACAACCGGCAACCAGTTATCAAAAGACTCCCACAATCCCAGGCTTTGCAGTTGGTACAGCGGAAAGTCAGATTTTAGATGCCTTGGGACAACCCACTGACTCTCAAGCCCGTGGCTATTGGCCGAATACTCGCACCGCACTTTACGAAATATTGCCAAACCGGATTACTCTCGGCTACATTTATGATCGTGATTCGGGTCAGCTAGTGCAAACAGAGGGTTCTTTTGCCCCGTCGGTGGACGATTTGGTAGTGCGAACCGCGTTAAACGGGATGGTGGGCGGCGCCAACCGGGAGATTTTGCAAGGCTTCCGCGACGTGCAGCAGCGCCGCAGCAATCGGTTTACTTTTAGGAAGGGTTCGCTTGAAGGGACGATCGAACGCAATGAGCGCGATCGGATTTACATCGGTGTCTGGGACGACAATTTGCATTAAACCTAAAATTGGTTCGTAGTGAGGACTTCAGTCCTCAGATGTTGATGAGGACTAAAGTCCTTACTACAAACAAAATCTAAAATCTAGTTGACGCAACACAAAATCTTGTCTATGATAAAAGGATGCACGAGGGGCTGTAATGGTTTCGACAGGGTGGCGAAAGCTGCTCCGTGATGCAGGTCGAGAGGGAGTCTACTCTCGTTAATATCGGCTCAAACAAAAAAGTAAATGCGAACAACATCGTTCCTTTCGCTCGCAAAGCCGTAGCTGTAGCCTAAAAACTTCTTGAGCTTCTTGGTTTAGAGTGTATGCCGCCTAACTCCGTTAACGGTAGCATAACAACCCCCAACGGATGCCCTAGCTAAACGCTTCTAGTCGGCTAGCTGGGAAAGCAATCACTAGATAATCCCCCCATTTGGGATAAAGATGGTTCCCGCCCCGAGGGTAAGAGGGGATAAACCTGTGAACGATCGGAAAGTTAATACCCATTTTGGACGGCAGTTCGATTCTGCCCAGTTCCATAAAAAAGGTAGCGTAAAATCAATGGTTTAAACCATTTGAAAGTTACTTTAAAGCATAAAAAGGGCAGAGAATTAATTCTCTGCCCTTTTGTTTAGTATTTAATATCGATCGCTCATTCAAAATCTGACTTCAAAACCCCTTTTTTTTATACTCGGCGGTTGAAACCGCTACTTCCTATGAAATTCTACCTGTCATTTTTAGCAATAGTCATCCTTTCATCTTGCAAATACCTTGATCTGCCTTCGGGGACACCGGAGTATATAGAGATGAAAATAAAGGATATCTCCAGGGATGGCGTAAGAAATCCTCCCGCCAGTGTTTGGCAATACAATTATCAGGGTCAGATTGTGTATTACATACCACCCCATTGTTGTGATATGCTAAGTGAGTTATTTGACGCAAACGGCAATTTGATTTGTCGTCCTGACGGCGGAAATACCGGAAAAGGTGACAACAAGTGCCGTGATTTTTTTACAACAAGAACAGAAGAGAAATTGATCTGGAAGGATAATCGATAGCTTCCGGAATCGGCATAATAATTTGATTGGTTTCGCCCGCAACATTCTCTTGAGTCACACACTACCTCTTCCCCGCAAGGGGACTAAAACATTTGCCGATCGTTTTTCACTTCGCATCCTAACCACCTTGTAACAGTCAACAGTCAACAACGAACCATAAGTTACCAACCCATTAGCCAAGCTAGGGGATCAGATAACTATAATTTCACCTCATCCGTCGGTTCTTGGAGCCTGTGCGGCGATATACTGATATGCGGTAAAGCATTAAAAATCTTTACAAACACCCGACTCTCCAAGCCTACTCCTACTAAGGATGGGTGTAAAAATATATGCGATCGCTCAAAAGCTGGAAATAATGAACCCAGGAATTGACTTACAAGGAAGTTTTGTAGAAGCCCTGATGAATTGGGGCTTACCAGCAGACATCGCCCAAGTGCTTTGGCTACCACTGCCAATGGTACTGATGATTGTCGGTGCTGTATTCGGGGTACTCACTAGCGTCTGGCTAGAGCGGAAAATTTCCGCCGCCGCTCAACAGCGGGTTGGCCCGGAATTCATCGGCCCTCTGGGAGTGCTAGCACCCGTTGCTGACGGGCTGAAGTTGGTATTCAAAGAAGACATCGTACCCGCAAAAGCTGACGCGCTGCTATTCACCCTCGGGCCAGTGATTGTAGTGATTCCAGTTTTTCTCTCCTACTTAATCGTGCCCTTCGGAGAGCATATGCTGATCGCCGACATGGGGACAGCGATATTTCTGTGGATTGCTCTGTCTAGCATTCAGCCGATCGGCTTGCTGATGTCCGGCTATGCTTCCAACAACAAATACGCCCTCCTCGGAGGACTCAGAGCCGCTGCTCAATCCCTCAGCTACGAAATTCCCCTAGCTTTGGCAGTATTAGCAGTAGTGATGATGTCCAATAGCCTCAGTACGATCGACATCGTACACCAACAAGCAGGCTACGGCATCGTCGGCTGGAACGTTTGGCGGCAACCCGCAGGTTTCCTGATTTTCTGGATATCAGCACTCGCAGAATGCGAACGTTTACCCTTTGACCTCCCAGAAGCAGAAGAAGAATTGGTAGCAGGATATCAGACTGAGTACACAGGCATGAAATTTGCCTTGTACTACATCGCTTCCTACGTTAACCTCGTCCTTTCTTGCCTGCTAGTAGCCGTTTTGTACCTAGGTGGTTGGGAATGCCCGATTCCGGTCGGAGTCATCACAAATGCCCTGGGATTGAGCGAAACAACTCCTTGGTTGCAGGTAATTACCGGCACGCTGGGCATTACAATGACCATGCTGAAAGCCTACTTTTTCCTGTTTCTGGCAGTTCTGCTCCGCTGGACTCTGCCGCGAGTTCGGATCGACCAATTGCTCAATTTGGGATGGAAGTTTTTGCTTCCAGTTGCTTTAGTTAATTTGCTATTGACCGCAGCTTTGAAACTTGCCTTTCCCTTTGCTTTTGGCGGTTAATTCATAACAGGAAAAGGGCAACAGCTAAAAAAAATAGCAGTGAACCAATTACCTATTATCAATTAGCAATTACCAAAAACTCAAGTACAGAGAGAGAACACGATGCTAAAATTCCTCAATCAAGTAGGCGAATACGCCAAAGAGACTGTTCAAGCTGCTAAGTATATCGGTCAAGGGCTAGCAGTGACCTTCGATCACATGAGACGCCGCCCGGTTACGGTGCAGTATCCTTACGAAAAACTAATTCCTTCCGAACGTTTTCGGGGCAGAATTCACTTTGAATTTGACAAGTGCATCTCCTGCGAAGTCTGCGTTCGGGTATGTCCGATCAACTTACCTGTAGTGGATTGGGAATTTAACAAAGAAACTAAGAAGAAACAACTCAAACACTACAGTATCGATTTTGGTGTGTGTATCTTCTGCGGTAACTGTGTAGAATATTGTCCGACTAATTGTTTGTCGATGACAGAAGAATACGAGTTAGCAGCTTACGAACGTCATGAATTGAATTATGACAACGTGGCCCTCGGACGTTTACCCTACAAGGTTACAGACGATCCGATGGTGACGCCGCTGCGGGAATTTGCTTATTTGCCGAAAGGTGCGATCGACCCTCATGAAGTTTCCTACACCGATCGGCGCGCCGGTCTCCGTCCAGAGGAAATTATCGAAAAATAGGTAATGGGGCATGGGGCATGGGGCATGGGGCATGGGGCATAGTTAGTAGTTAG
>JAUBOH010000296.1:5245-8659 GCA_036700145.1 Microcoleus occultus BM001215366 | reverse complement strand
ACACCCGGAACAACCACAGGCGAAGTGCAATCTTCCAACAAATAAACCTTCTTTGCTAACTGCGAATCTCGCGCCAAAATTTCCGTCAACAAATCATCAATCGTCCAAGCAACGCAGTGACTTTTGGCTTGACCAGCAATAACTACTGCATCAAATTCGAGCAACTTATCAATAAATTTAGCATTCTTTTCAGCAATCGGATTCCCATCAAATCCATCTAAAACTTCCGGTCGCAAAATAGAATAGTTTTCTGTTAGCGGATTGCCGCCTTTGATTTCAAAAAGTGCTTGACTCTCGCGGGCGATGCTGTGGAAAAATATTGCTTCTTCCACAGCCGAAACTAGAGCGTGTCCGATGCCGCCCAGCATCGAGTGATAGGGCCAAATTGTCAAGGGATATTTGCCTTCGTCGCTGAGTTTTTTGACGTAGTGTAGAGCGTGTTTTTGCAGTGCAGAAAAATTACCACCGCTGATGCTATCAGCCACGGCTGGATTAACTTTCCAGATGCCTTTTCGGACATCTTCTAGGGTAATCGAAGTGGCGGCCGGTTGCGGGTGTTCGCCTGCATCATTCATCCAAAAGATGGGATGAAAAATTTGCATAGCGGTATGCGTGTCCATTGTGGGCGCAATAGCTGTAATTGAGTTTAAATTGCGGTAGATGAATTCGCACAGCCGCAGGTTGTCATCGACAGCACCGCTACCGGAACGCCCGCCGACAAATAGCTCAAATTCGGGCAGGCAAAAAGTATTTTGAGCGTCGATTATCATCAAACAAATGCGGGTTTTGTCGCTAGAAGCGGGCTGGATGCTGTGGTGTTTTGCCCAGTTTTTAGCTTCAGCGACGCGTTCTCCGTAGGGGACTCGCCAGACTTCGCTGACTTTTTTTGCGTCGAAATAGGCGGGGATTGGGAGTTGCGTTTTTGGTGTCATGGTTGATTAAGTCCGGTGTACAATAGTAATTAGTAATTGGGTGCTGACTGGGAAGTACCTCTCTCGGTTCAAAAGTGCTATATAATGCTGGTATCTATTTGCGGGTGAATCATGCCACAAGAACCAAATCAAAATTGTACCGGGGAGATTTTTAAACGAAGATTGTTGTATTTGTCGATCGCACTTTCGATCGCTCTCTTAATTCTAGCAACTAAATCTTCCTACGTTCAAGAACTTTTAAGAACGGTTTTAATACAGATCGAGTATTTAGGCGTTTGGGGCCCAGTCGCCTTCATCGTTACTTACAACTTAGCTACTGTGCTGTTTATACCTGGTTCTGTCCTGACCTTGGGAGGCGGGGTGCTTTTTGGCTGGTGGTGGGGTTCGGTGTACGTGTTTGTCGCGGCCACTTTAGGGGCTACGTTTGCTTTTTTGATCGGGCGATACTTGTCGCGCGATCGCGTGGTAAAATATATGGAAACTCACCCGAAGTTTAAAGCTCTCGATCGCGCTGTTTCTAAAGAAGGATTAAAAATAGTTTTTTTGACTCGTCTTTGTCCTTTGCTTCCTTTCAATTTATTGAATTATGCTTTGGGAATTACCCAAGTTTCATTGAAAGATTATGTACTAGGTTCCTTCGGGATGATACCAGGGACTATTCTGTATGTTTACTCAGGTTCTTTGGTAGGAGATTTGGCTGCAATAAACGTGGCAACAGAGTCTACAAATCCCCAGGCATCAGCAGTAAAATGGTTGATTAATATTGTGAGTTTTATGGCGACTGTTGCTGTTACTGTTTCGCTCACCCGGATAGCCAGCAAGGCTTTGGATGAAACTGTTTAATTAGGAGGATTTGCTCGTGTCACAGTCAAAGGTCGATCGCGTAATAGTCCCCCCGATGGACGAATACAACCAAAAATTAGTCTCTTATTTACATCCGCCAGATTGGGTAAATCCGCAGCCAGCAAGCCGTTACAATTTAGTGGTAATTGGAGCCGGCCCCGCTGGATTAATTGTTGCCGCAGGTGCCGCAGGTTTGGGCGCGAAAGTTGCTTTGATTGAAAAACATTTGATGGGCGGCGATTGTTTGAATGTCGGTTGCGTACCATCAAAAGCACTAATTCGTTCGTCTCGCACTATCGGTGATATCTGGGAAGCCAGTAAATTTGGTGTTAACGTTCCTAACGGTACAGAAGTTGATTTTGCAGCTGTAATGGAAAGAATGCGCCGCATCAGGGCGGGAATTAGCGATGTTGATTCAGTTCAACGTTATCAGGACAAATTAGGAGTAGATGTTTTTCTAGGTTCGGGTCGTTTTACTAGCAATAATACAGTAGAAGTTGCAGGTAAAACTCTGCGGTTTAAAAAAGCAGTAATTGCGACAGGTGCAAGGGCGCTACAACCGAAAATTCCAGGTTTACAAGAAGCTGGATATCTGACTAACGAAACTGTGTTTAACCTCACCGAGAGGCCGCAACGTTTGGCAGTAATTGGCGGTGGGCCGATCGGCTGCGAATTGGCTCAAGCCTTTCGCAGACTCGGTTCAGAAGTCGTGTTGCTGCACAAAAATGCTCAGATTTTGGATAAGGAAGATGTCGATGCTGCTAAGATTGTGCAGCAGGCTTTTGTGCGGGAAGGAATTCAGCTAGTTCTAGAATCCAAAATAGAGCGCGTTGAAAAAACAAATGTAGGCAAAGTAATTTATTATAAATCTCAAGGTAAGGAAGCATCGGTAACAGTAGATGAAATTATTGTGAGTACAGGTCGATCGCCCAACGTCGAAGGATTGAATTTGGAGGCTGTGGGCGTTGATTACGATACACAAACTGGCGTATTTGTCAACGACAATTTGCAAACTACTAATCCCCGGATTTATGCCGCCGGGGACATTTGCATGACCCATAAATTCACTCACGCTGCTGATTTTGCCGCTAGAATGGTGATTCAAAATACTCTGTTTTTCGGGCGCAAAAAGCTCAGCGCTTTGACTGTACCTTGGTGTACATATACAGATCCAGAGGTGGCGCGTGTCGGAATGGGCGATCGCGAAGCTGAAGCAAAAGGCATTGATATCGATACATTTTTAATTCCTTTCAGTCAAGTCGATCGGGCAATTATTGACGGTGAAGACGAGGGTTTTGTGAAAATTCACGTCAAGAAAGGTAGCGACAAAATATTAGGTGCAACTATTGTAGCGCGACACGCTGGGGATATGATTAGCGAAATTACTTTAGCAATGGTTAACAATATTGGTTTAGGAAAAATTGCTAGCGTAATTCATCCGTATCCGACGCAAGCTGATGCTATTCGCAAAGCTGGGGATGCGTACAATCGCACTCGTTTGACGCCGTTTGTGAAAAATTTGTTTAATAAATGGCTGGCTTGGACGCGGTAGATAAGTCGTTTGTAGTAAAGACTTTAGTCCTAATTTCCCCGTTTGTAGTAAAGACTTTAGTCCTGATTTCCCCGTTTGTAGTAAGGA
>JAUBOH010000296.1:0-5145 GCA_036700145.1 Microcoleus occultus BM001215366 | reverse complement strand
TTGTAGTAAAGACTTTAGTCCTGATTTCCCCGTTTGTAGTAAGGACTTTAGTCCTGATTTCCCCGTTTGTAGTAAGGACTTTAGTCCTGATTAGTCCAAAACTGTAAGAAAGGACTGAAGTCCTCACTACAAACTTAATTTGATGATGCTTCTGTTTCTGTTTCAAATCCTACACCTTCATACAAAAGTGCGATCGGCAAATCAAACTCAATGCTTGATAAAGTGATAATTTCCCCAGCAGTGTAAGAATAGTACAGCCACATTCTGCCCTCTCCCCGACAGTAACGTTCAACAAAAATTTTTTGTGAATCAATCAAGATATACTCTTGCAAAGTCGGAATTTTTAAGTAACAAGTGAATTTTTCATCCCTATCTTTAGCACTCGTACTAGGAGAAAGAACTTCCACAATGATTTTAGGATTCTGAATGAATGTGCGGGAATTCATGTCTTGAGGGTCGCAACTGACTATCACATCGGGGTAGTAGTAACGGCTTTGAAAACTGACTTGCAATTTCACATCTGATACGTTGATTCGACAACCTCTGGAACGCAGATGTGGGTACAAGTTCCTGTAAAAGTTGAGTGCAAGATCGTTATGGGGAATTGTACTGCCCGTCATAGCAAAAACTTCGCCGTTGACATATTCGTGGCGAATCTCTTGTTGAGCTTCCCATTCGAGATATTCCTCAACGCTCATTTTTTGTGGTGTTTGGGGAATGGCTATCATAACAAAATTTTTTGTGATGTTACTTTGATTGTAGCATTAGGCATGGGACAATTGTCAGAAAAACCCTAGGTCAAAAATCCCCTTCATCTACTTGAAATACAGTCAATCCTAGGCTTCTCCACATATCAACAACTTGCTGGCGATCGTCCAACACAAACTTAATGTTATACTTCCCATCAATATGCTGCCGATAAATTTCCTCTTTCATAATCGCATCCTTCCTCATATCTCCCGTTTTCCGCAGATAAAGACCAGCATAATTAACCTCATACTGCTGCAACCATTTTTCAGTTTGAGGCTGACAATCATCCGTTCTGCCCGACACTACGATAATATTAGCGCTGATTTGCCACTTGCGGATGGTATCTAAGACGGGCTGGTTCGGTAAATCGCGATCGCACTTTGAAGCATCGAAAGGATTTCTGCCGTTGAGAAGCGCTAAAGTGCCGTCCATATCGACAATAATTGCATCCGGCAAATCCGGGTTGTATTCCGGCGGCTCAACGGGAACCCGTACATACTTATTATACATCTTCATTATCACATCTTTGCCAACCGAATTGAGTCTTTTCAAATCGCGTTTAATACATTCCTCCACCGGAACTTGCAGAAAAGAATCATTAACTTCGACAACAGCTTGACCTTTGACCAACTGTTTAATATGTTCGATATGCGGCCCAAAATTAGTATCATCAACAATCACGTGCTTGCCACTTTCCAAACCCATCAAAATAATCGTATCTCTCAACTGCACAATAAACTTTTCATTCGCGGGCGACCAATGAGAAGCGTGAGCCATTTCTCGCAATAAATCTTTATTGCTGCGAACCCATCTAGCAGGTTCAGACAGCAGTAATTCCCTAGCAAATTGAGACTTTCCAGAAGCAGGCAAACCGACAAGAACAATAACTCTTTTCATGCTATATCTCCTAGCTATTAGCAAAAATTCCAGGTTCGATCGTTCGGACTTCAGTCCTCATTAAGCCCAAAAAGGACTAAAGTTCTTACTACAAACCTTCAGAAGGACTAAAGTCCGAACGATCGAACCTTCAGAAGGATTAAAGTCCGAACGATCGAACCTGGGATTAGTTTATTTACAATCCTAGATGGATGTAATCTAAACCCAACAACTCCTCTATCTTATGGATCGTAACATCGCGGAGAGCTTCTTTGACACCCGCAACTCTCCGCGCCCGCAAAGAAAACAAAATCCCGGAATACGGCAAATGTTTGACAGCTAAAGCAAAATCTTTCTGCACTTCGATAGATTCGTGCTGTCGGTAAACCTCCTCGATTTCTTTAACCAAACATTGATATTTGTGCTTAACTTTTTGATACAACTCACTCCACTCAGGAAAATAAGCTAAAAACTCTTCTCCTTCATTAGTTAAAACAATTTCTATCATGCGACGGGTCGAAAACCCTTCGCGCAGATGGGAAATCGCCACATATTGCGGCGACTTAACTTTAACTCGGTTGAAGTTAGCATCGCAAATAATATACCCTTCCGAATCCATCGGATCTAAATGCTGAGACGCTTCGATCACTTCTTTCCAGCTAGTTAAAGGATAGGATGCGACCAATTCCCATCCGTATTTATTAGCCCAAATACTGGGGTCGATTTCTAGCAGCGTTTGAGTGTTGCGAACGCCGTGAAGCACGATTTGATTGTTTGTTTGCTGAACAACTATTCTATTGTAAGGCGTCATCAACTCAAAGATAAAACATTGGTCAGTTTCTTCCGGCAATTTATATCCCAATTCTTGCCATACTTTCCAAAAAAGTTCCGCAAAGCTAAATCCAAAACCGTTAACTTCGCCCGCTGCGTCGGGAGTTCCGCTAGATTGCACTCTCCATTCTCCATTGTAAAAATAGAGTACAGTTAGAGAACCATCGAGTTTTTCATAAACTTTGGCACTGTTCCAATCAATTGCAGCGGCGTGCCCTTCCCCGTAATTAAAAAATTTGTCGTAGGGATAAGAAACTATCTGCCAATCTTGGGATGAGTCTAAAATGATACCTCGACACTGCTGCACTATTTTTTCGCCCAGCGGGGATTCTATCTGCGAGTATTTTAGACAGACTAAATCGGGATATTGGCGGTCGCGGGTAACTTTGATCTGATAAGTTTCGGATAAAATTTCTAATCCGTGCTGGCGTAAATACTCTTGCAGTTCCACGATCGACTCCTAAATTTGTCGCTTGCTCTATCTTATCTGTAATTGCATATTTTAGCAATTTTGTCAAGATAATATAAAAATATTTTTTTGCTGAAAAGCTATTATTGCTTCTGTATTTTGAATTATGGTTGTACGTAGGTGAATACGGTTCTATGGACAACTGGACTATTTCAATATCAAGGAAAAAGACAATGAACAAAAAATTATTACTTTTGGCGACTTCTGCGTGCGTATTGACTGCTTTAGTACCTGCATCGGTTGTTTTTGGAGCCTCGCAATTGTCGCAGCGACAACAGGAAGCACAACAACTTGCTCAAGCCGGTACTCCTGTTGCGGTAAATGAAATTTTGCCAAAGTTAAAAGGCAAAACGCAAGTACCAATTTTCATTCCCAGCACTATTTCTGGTTCGCAAAAAATTTACTATCAAAGCACAGCGAAAGCAGATAGCTATACTATCTCAATGGATTATACGGCAGATTGTCGTGGTGCGGGAGCTTGCAGTTTTGGGGAAATTCGAGCTCAAAAAGCTGGTGAGTTTTCTACAAAGATAGAAGGGGTAACTAAGACATTAAAAAATGTGCAACTTGCTGGCGGTGTGAAAGGAGTTTTTCATAACGGTTGTGGGGCTTACTGTACGGCAAGTATTGAATGGAAAACTCAGGGATTTTTGTATACCATCGCAATTAAAAACGGCGGGGAAGCTGATTTAATTAAGATGGCAAATTCTGCTATTCAAGCTGGGAAGCGTTAAGTTTTGGTTGGGGGGGCGGGCGAAGAAGTGCCCAACCCCTACTCCCCACAATAAATTTTAAATTTTATCTATTGTGGAACAAGCCGAAAAGCCTGTGCGAGCGAGAATGGTGGAAGATGTACTTTTTCATGAAGACCAATAAAGATAGAATAGTTGTGATGCTCGCAGGAAAATGACGATGAGGGGAAGATGGCTATTTGGGGCGATTTTTGCTTGTGTCGTGACTGCTTTTACGATCGCACTTTTGACACCCAACTCTGCGTTAGCAAGGACAGAACTCTCGATAACGGAAATTCGGTGGTTTAATTTTTCCCCTGAAGATAGCTGGCAACCGATACAATTTACTGTACCCGATCGCAATACTGCAAAATCTGCCGGCAGCCGCAAGTTGCGGTTGTACGATGTTCATATTGCTAAGATGTTTGAGATTTCTCATTTTTTGTGCGATCGCGATCGTACTGCTGAAGGGTACGATTGGTCTTATGAAGCAGAAAATGGCAACATTGAAATGGGACGCTTCAAAATTAGCTGCAATCTCGCCCGCGAAACCGCCGCAGCTTACGGGTTAAGCAAACCAGAAATTACAGTCATCCGCCGCAACTTCAACCTGAAAAACGGTCGCCCTTCTGTTGCTGTAGAAAAATATTCTATTCCTACTCTGAATATCGCTAAAAATAGAGTTGTACAGTGGAAATTTTTTGTCCAAAAAATCCCGCCAATTCCCGATAATTTAGGTCTCCAAAAAGCTAACAGTCGTTTTCCGGCGAGTAACATCTTTGGGCAAATTAAAGGCAAAACGCGAGTCCCTGTTTTCCTTCCTAATATACTTCCCTTATCTGACATTCAGGAAATTGATTTTGATGTGCAAGCAGGTTCCCACGGTTACATTGTTGGAATGTATTTAGGCAAAGGATGTCGCGCAGGAGCCTGTTATTTTGGCACAATCGAAGCGAAAAGAAATGAACCGTTTTCGCCTCCTTCGCAATTGCCGCAGGATACTTACAGAAGCATTGAATTAGCGGGCGGAATCAGGGGGATTTATTTCCATAGTTGCGGTGCTTACTGCACTGCTTTTGTTGAGTGGCAAAGGCTGGGGGTGCTGTATCGAGTCACGAGGAAAAATGGCACGCAGCAAGAAGTTGTGCGGATTGCAAATTCTGCACTTCAAGCAGGACAGCGTTAAATTTTGGTGAGAGATGGAAAAGGTACGCGGGACCTTTTTCGGATTAAATATCCCGTTGCTGTACAATTAAAAAGTACCTAAAAAACTAATGAGATGCCTGCGATTAGCGTTGAAGAAGCCAAGCAGAGTCTGCAAGCTATTTTGGAAAAGGTGGCCAAAGGAGAAGAAGTGACGATCGTACAATCCGGCAAAGTAGTAGCTCGCGTAGTCCCGCCGCTATCCAAGGAGCAGCGGTTAGCTGTAAAGCATTCCGAAACTCCATTAATGTCAAGGGCGAGCCAATGAGTGCAACAGTCATTAGG
>JAUBOH010000295.1:0-8684 GCA_036700145.1 Microcoleus occultus BM001215366 | reverse complement strand
TAGTCATTAGTCATTAGTCATTAGTCATTAGTTATTAGTTATTAGTTATTAGTTAGTAATCGGGGGAGTGGCTTATGCACAATAAAACTCGGTTGGCAGCTAATTACTCTTTCATTTACAAACAGACTAAAAGTCTGTTGCCAATAAATACTGACTAATAACTAAGAATGACTGCTAACAATGATTAATAACTGACAACTGATAACCATAGGACGGGAGATGATATAACAAATGACTAAATGACTAATAACTAATGACTAATGACTAATAACTAAGGACTAAGGACTAATGACTAATGACTAATGACTCTTCTCTATTTTCTGTTGAAAATCTGCGAGTAGCTTATCCTCAGCGGCGGGGCCAATCCGGCTGGGCCGTAGATGGGGTTTCCCTGACTCTGCAAGCGGGGGAAAAGCTGGGATTAGTTGGGGAGTCGGGATGCGGCAAGTCAACTTTGGGACGGGCGGCGATGCGGTTGCTGCCGGATTCGACGCTGGTTGAGGGGCGAGTTGGTTTTGCCGGAGAGTCGGTGTTTGAGATGAATGCGTCGCGGCTGAGGCGGTTTCGCGGGGAAGCTGTGGCTTTGATTTTTCAAGACCCGATGACTCGCCTCGATCCTTTGATGACTGTCGGTCAACACTGCATCGAAACTTTGCAAGCTCACAGACCGAATTTGTCGAAATCGCAAGCTAAGAAAAGGGCGATCGAGGTTTTGGAAGCTGTGAAAATTCCGGCCTCTCGCTGGTCGCAATTTCCCCACGAATTCAGCGGCGGAATGCGTCAAAGAGTGGCGATTGCTTTGGCTCTTTTGCTCGATCCTAAATTAATTGTGGCCGACGAACCGACGACGAGTTTGGACGTGACTGTAGCTGCCCAAATCATGCAGGAATTAACGCGGCTTTGTGCCCAACGGGGAACGGCTATTTTGTTGATTTCTCACGATTTGGCGATGGTGGCTGAGTATTGCGATCGCATTGCGGTGATGTACGGCGGCAAAGTCGTAGAAACTGGGCCGGTGCAGCAGGTTTTTCAACAGCCGCAGCACGACTATACTCGATCGCTCTTAAAAGCAGCTTTGCACATTCAAGCTGATTCGGGTAAAGGGTTAACATCGGAGGAAATAAGGACTGAAGTCCTCACTACAAACTTAACAAATTCACCTCTTTTGACTGTGACGAATTTGCAGCAGCACTACAGTTTAGAAAGCAATTTATTAGAGCAGTTATTTTCGAGGAAGCGCGATGTAATTAAAGCCGTAGATAGCGTTAATTTCCAGCTAGAACGCGGGGAAATCCTAGGGCTGGTGGGGGAGTCTGGATGCGGCAAAAGTACCTTGTCGCGGACGATTTTACAGCTAATTCCTGCTACGGGCGGCAAAGTGGAATTTCAAGGCATAGATTTGACAGCTCTGGCTAGCAATGCTGTCAGGAAATACCGCCGCCAAATGCAAATGGTATTTCAAGACCCCCACGCTTGCCTGAATCCGATGATGACAGTCGGAGAAAGTATTGCTGACCCTTTGTTTATTCACAAATTAGCGAGTCGAGATGAAGCTAAAAAACAAGTAATGGCAATGTTAGAGCGGGTGGGTTTGACTCCAGGGGAGGATTTCTTCGGCCGCTATCCAGGGGAATTGTCGGGAGGACAACAGCAGCGGGTTTCCATCGCCCGGGCTTTGATTACTCGCCCGCAACTGATAATTTGCGACGAACCGGTGAGTATGCTGGATGCGAGCGTGCAGACTCAAGTGTTAGAACTGATGTTGGAGTTGAAGCAGGAATTTAATTTGACTTATTTGTTTATTACGCACGATTTGTGGGTGGCGAGATTTTTTTGCGATCGGATTGCGGTAATGAATGCTGGAAAAATTGTGGAAATTGGCAAGACTAGGGATATTTTTAGCAATCCGCAGCACCCCTATACTCAGCAATTATTGCAAGCAGCTCCTTTACTGGCTCGGACTAATTGATTTGGGATTGGGAATTTCGGATTTGGGAAATTTCGGGTTAAATTGGTTAAAGTGAAGGGATACTTTTCAAATCATCCCACGGACACCAAGCACTATATGGCAGAATCTGACCTAGGCAGTTTTGCGGTGGCCCCGGAAGCCTCACTCGCAATCGCAGAGGATGAGGACACCGAGATCGATCGTCCGACGGTAACTCGATCGTCAGCATACAACAATTGGTCTGCCGACGATCCCGTGGGAGCTTTGTTCAAAGAAATGGCTCGCTATCCTCTACTAACTGCCGCCGAAGAGGTGGAGTTGGCGCGCCGCGTTCAAGAATTGGTAGCCCTTCAAGAACTAGAACAGCGTTTGCAGCAGGAATTGGACAGAGTGCCGACAAAAGCTGAACTCGCGGCGGCTGTGGGGGTGAGCGAAACTCAACTGCAACAGCTCCGCCACCAGTGTCAGTCGGCGAAACGGAAAATGATCAGCTCGAATTTGCGCTTGGTGGTTTCCATCGCCAAACGCTATCTCAATCGGGGCGTGCCTTTTCTCGATTTAATTCAGGAAGGAGCTTTGGGTTTGAATCGAGCCGCCGAAAAGTTCGATCCGGAGAAAGGTTACAAATTTTCTACTTATGCCTATTGGTGGATTCGCCAAGGAATTACGCGGACAATTGCCAATCAAGGGCGGACGATTCGTTTGCCGGTTCACATTGTCGAACAGTTAAATAAGCTAAAAAGAGTTTATCGCGATTTGAGGCGATCGCTCCAACGGAATCCCACTGAAACTGAACTCGCTAGAGAAATGGAAGTTAGTTCCGAACAACTTCGCTACCTCCAGCAAGTACGCCGGCAATCTTTGTCTCTCAACCACCGCATCGGTTCGGAAGAAAGCTCGGAACTTTTGGATGTTCTGGAAGATAATGTGACGCAATCTCCCGAATCTCAGATGAATGAGATGATGATGCGCCAAGATATTTTGGAGGTGTTGGACAATATTTTGACTGAGCGGGAAAAAGAGATTGTGGCGATGCGTTACGGTTTGATAACCGGCGAACCTTACACTTTAGAAGAGGTCAGCAGTTTGTTCAATTTGTCCCGCGAACGAGTCCGTCAAATTCAAAATAAGGCAATGCGGAAACTGCGGCGGCCTCAAGTGACTGAACGATTGAAGGGCTGGCTGAAATAAGCTAAAAAACATTGAGTTTGCCTTTTGAAAAATCTTAAAATTTTTGTGGGTGGGCAATCCGAGCTCGCCCTAGATATGCAGATTCAAGGTGGAAAAGCTTAATTAAAAATTACAAATTAAAAATGTCTTGATGTGGTATTTTTAATTGTTGGTTGTCGCGTAATACTTACTTATTTATGTCTTCTGCGGTAATTTTGCGTCCAGCAACGCGGCCCGACGTGCCGGTGCTGTTTGATTTGATTAAAGCTTTGGCTGAGTACGAAAAGTTATCTGATGCGGTGACTGGGAGTGCGGTGGATTTGGAAAATCATCTGTTTGGCGATCGACCTTTTGCTGAAGCGATTTTAGCCGAGTGCGAAGGTCGAGTTGTGGGCTGGGCGCTGTTTTTTCACAACTATTCTACTTTTTTGACTCAGCCGGGAATTTATTTGGAAGATTTGTTTGTGCTTCCTGAGTTTCGAGGGCGGGGAATTGGCAAGTCTTTGATTGTTTATTTGGCGCAGTTGACAGTCGAAAGGGGCTGCGGGCGTCTGGAATGGAGCGTGCTCGATTGGAATGAATTGGCGATCGGATTTTACAAAGGTATCGGTGCTGATGTGATGCCCGACTGGCGGATTTGTAGGGTTGCGGGCGAATCTTTGGCGAGTTTGGCATCGAAGTAATTGTAGATAATTGCCAAAATTATCGGAAAATTTAGGTGATAGTTGGGTTTTATTGGGAGAATAGATCGTGATTATTTGGGTAAACGAGCAAATCGATCCGTCGGGCATTCTTTATTCTTGTATTGCTTGTTGCGATGAAACTCAAGCGAAGGAATGCCACGCATCTTTTGAGCAGAATTTGACGGCCGAGCAAAAACAGCAGGGCTGGGTTGCTACGTTGCGAACTGTTGGGTCTTGGGATGATGTGCCTGTTAATGCTTTGAAATTGAATTGATCGGAGCAATTCAATCGATGTTTGTGTCGGGGCATCCCAATTTTGTGATATCTTTGCAAAAATGAGATGCTCTGTTTATTTCTTAGTCTGCGGAGGCAGACTTCATTTGACTTGCAGAGCGGTTTCAACCGCCGATAGCTCTGCATATTAGGGTAGAAAATGCAAGGTAATTCCGGCACAAAGTTATCTGAATATTCCAGCCTGCGATGCCAGAAAAACTGATTCGACAATTTGCGTTTCGAGGGCGGATTTTAGCTTTACTATTATTAAGTAGAGGCATCTCAAATTGTCAAGTTAATTTTTATGATTGAAACCTTATTTCACGCTTATACGCCTCTGGTAATCTGGACAGGCTTAGGATTACTGCTGTTTCGGTACATCCCAGTTAATTTTCCGAAGCTGCTGAGCCTCTTTCTTTATTGGGTTGGGATACCGCTGCAAATTCTAGTTTTAGCGCGTCACAGCGAATTTTCTGGTGCTGTGGGATTCACACCGGCGATCGCCATTTTCGTGTTATTTCTGAGTACGGGTTTGGCTTGGTTGACTTGGGAGTTTTTGCAGCAGCTAAGCGCCCGCCACATCGACAAGCCGTATTTTCAGGGCAAAAACTCTCTTGTCAATTCACTATTGTTAAATTTTAGCTCCCTAACGCGATCGAGCCAAGGCAGTTTTATCCTGGCTGCAATGTTAGGAAATACAGGATTTGTCGGATTAGCAATCACTCCCGCCATCATCAGCACCGACAACAACAACTGGGCCGTCTTGTACAGCGTCACCAATAATGTTATAGGAACCTACGGTTTCGGTGTATTTATTGCGAGCTATTTCGGGAATTCTGGGAAAAAGAATCACTGGTGGACTCAGCTAAAGGACGTGGTGACAGTTCCCGCACTCTGGGCATTTATGATTGGTTTTTTCACCAGAAATATCCCCTTGCCAGAGACAGTAGAATCAGGATTTCAGGCAGCAGTTTGGGTGGTAATTGCGAGTGCTTTGCTGCTGGTTGGCATTCGTCTGAGGTCTATTAAACAATGGCAAAGTTTTGAAATGGCGTTAATCCCGTCGTTACTAAAAGTTGTAATTGTCCCCGTGCTGATCGGATTGGGCGCTAGTTATTTCGGATTGAGCGGCGATCCGAGATTGGTGCTGGTGTTGATGTCGGGAATTCCCACAGCGCTTTCGGTGCTGATTTTAGCAGAAGTCTACGAACTCGATCGCGATTTGTTAGCTTGCAGCATCGCCATAACTTCTGCGGGGTTGTTGTTGATGCTTCCTTTGTGGCTAGCTTGGTTTAGTTGAATTTTGGGCGATTTGTGGGGAGTCAGAAACCGGGTTTCTTGGATTTCGCGCGGGGAGTCAGAAACCGGGTTTCTTCGCAAAATATGCGTGAGGATGCGTAAATTATCGCAGAAACCCGGTTTCTTTCATGGTTGGGCGCCTCAATCGCAAAGTAAACTTGGAGAAGTCAGCACGAAAACATCCCTTGTCCCCACGCCTTCGACTTCCGGTTTAATCGGCGTAGTAAAGTGAAAAAACTCGTGGTCATTAACAAGCAGCAATTCCCCCGGATGCAGGACTTTATTAAACACAGGCTTCTCTTTTTTTGCCAAGTACAACTGCGTTTCCCCTCCCACAATATTAGTTCGATCGACCGAGAAGATGCCGATAAAGTCAGTACCGTCTCTGTGAATGCCTTCCGGTGCGGGGTTCCCGAAATTGTGCGGCGAACAACTCGTCCTGATTTGATGGATGCCTATTTCTGCTTCGGGGTGAATTTTGCAAGAATCAAAAAAAGCAAAAATCATTTGTTTGAAATTATCCAGGGCGATTAGCCGATCGTCCAATTCAGCAAATTCCCGCCTGATATCACCCGCTACCGGATTGTATGTTTTGCTTTGAAACAAGTAGCCGTGAGGTAACTTAACTAACTCGTTACCGTTGACTGCAAACCGCGACAATCTTCTCGAACGATACTTACCTTTTACATAAGGATCGATCGGCATATCATCAAAGAATTGCTTGAATCCTTCCAGCTTAATCGAGTTTACTTTTTTGAAAGTAAACATAAAAGCATAGTCTAAATGAATGGATTCTAATACTGTTCTCATAGATTTGTCTCCATGAAGCCTTGCTCCCCTCCTTAATTTTGCATTAAAGAGGTGTATATTTATAGTCTAGCTCAGGTTTTTTGTAGGTGTCGTAAAAAATAATACAAAAATTGCAAAGATATCGTAAAGATAGCTACTAAGTAAATCCACGTAATTAAACATAAGACGATCGCGCTGTTAGAACCCAGCAGCACTTATAGCCTGCCGGGATCTAGGTGTTCTCAATGTGGGAACAGCTTAATTCCGCACCGCTTTCACCAGCGACTGACAGGCCCGCAGGAAGACGGCAACATCAGCCCCAAGTGCGACGTACTGAACGCCAGCATCAATCCACTGCTTGGCAGTTTCGGGGTTTTCGGCAAAAGTACCGGCTGCTTTGCCTGCACTGCGGATGGTTTGCACTGCCTCCTGCATCATGTCGATGACTCGCGGATCGCGGACTTGGCCGGGAATGCCGATCGACTGTGACAGATCGTAAGGCCCCAGAAAAATCACGTCAACGTGCGGCACAGTCACAATTTCTGTGAGGTTGTTGATGCCGCCTTTACCTTCGACATGAATCACCACTAATGATTCTTCGTTGAGTTTGTCGGTGATATTTGTACCTGCGGCGGTGTAAAGTCCGGCCCGCGTAGCGAAGGAAAGGCCCCGCGTGCCATGAGGACTGTATTTAGCGCTTTTGACAGCGATTTCGGCATCGATTTTGCTTTCAATTTGAGGTACTTGAACGCCTGCACTGCCGATGTCGAGAGCTCGTTGAATTTGCGGCCCGTCGTTTTTGCGAACGCGGACGATGGGTGCAATTCCGGTACAGTCGGCCGCGCGGCACAAATCTTCAGCAGCAAGCGGGTGCAGGGGGCCGTGTTCCATGTCGATGACGGCAAAGTCAAATCCAGCGTGACCGCAGATTTCGATGAATGCGGGATAGGCGCAGTTCATAAATAAACCGAGAACTGTTTCGCCTTGTTTGATTTTTTGTTTGAGTTGGTTTTGACGCATGGTAATGCCGGAAAGTTGATATTTTTTTACTGCAGATGAATGCCGATGAACCCAGATTTTTTAAAAAAATACAGCTCAAAATTTGCCGTTATTAATTACTTTATGTTAACAGAATACATAAAAATTTTGTCGCTGATTTTGCTTCAATTTTAAACGGAATCAAGCACAAAAGCCAGCCAAAAACAAACATTCCTAGGATCGGTAAAAATATGGGTCCCACGGAGGGTTCGACTAACCAAGCAAATAAAGCAAACATTCCAATACTGCCAGTTGTCCACAGCCAAAGAATCATAAATGCTACCACTATTTTATGTAAGCTCATCCTAATTGTGATGGAACAACCGAACGGTTGAGAATGGATATCTCCTTTGATAATTGGGAAAAATGAATTGCGGCCGATGACGATCCGATTGATTTTGAAGGTATTGCCAGAAATTGTTCCTTCATAAGGTTTGGCAGGTGGCGGGGCAAAGGGTAGAATTATTCTAAAAAGTTTGGGAGGAGTGACAACTTCGTCCAACCTGCGCCCAACTTCAGAAAAAGTTAAACTTGTCGTAATTGTTAAACTCTCAAAAGGAATCAATGACCTAAAAAACTTAACGATGTTTAGCATAAGGTTCATCCGGATGTTTAATAGTTGTTGCTGGTATTAATGCCTCTTATCTAAAAAAACTTTGCCCTGACCGCACCGCGAAATACCAGTATACTGCAAAATAAACATTTAAATGCGATGAGTGTTTTTTACGCTATGTCAAAATTAATTCCACAATCTCCGATGAAAATTCGACGGTATCTATTTTCGCTCAAAGGTCGATCGCTATTTTGCCTCACCCTGGGCATAATTTCCGCGATTGCGAGCATTTCCCCAGTATTTGCCGCGCCTCGGGGCAATTCAGACAAGCAAGAAACTTGCGACATTCTAGTAGCAGGCGGCGGGCTCGCAGGTGCTGCTACCGCTTACGAAGGTTTGCTGGCGGGGCGCACAGTTTGCATCACTGAAATTACTGACTGGGTAGGCGGTCAAATCTCCTCTCAGGGAACTTCCGCACTCGATGAAAGAGAAACTCAGCGATCGCTCTTATTTTACCCCCGCGGCTACCTAGAATTGCGGCGCAGGATCGAGGAACATTACGGCCGGCTAAATCCCGGCGGCTGTTGGGTTAGCTATTCGTGTTTCATGCCCTACAACGGCCACAAAATTCTCTTTGACATCTTGCAGGATGCGGCTGGTAAAGGTAAAGGTACGCTCAAATGGTTTCCGAATACTGTAATTAAAGAACTGGGAATTACTCCGGCTGTCGCTGCAAATGCTGTGGGCGGACAACAAATTAAAAGTGCGATCGCCATTCAACACAAACCAGCCACCAACACCGGGCCAATCAACACCGAAACTCTTTCTCAGACAATCGAAGATGCCTATCGATACGAAAATTCAGCGCGATTTAACAAAACTATTATTCGGTTTATTCCTAAAGCATCTGGAACCCCCCCTAACCCCCCCT
>JAUBOH010000294.1:0-8692 GCA_036700145.1 Microcoleus occultus BM001215366 | reverse complement strand
TGGACTAGCCTCAAAACTAGCTTCTGCCAGACTGATGTAAAGTTTTGTCACAAAATACCAGTATTTTGCATAAAACTTGCGGACTTACAATGAAGCTTTAGAAATGTTTTATAAGGCGATAAAAGTCGAGCCAGACGACCCTATTGCCTACTTTCACTTGGCTTCATTTCTACATTATCAGGAACGCAAAGCCGAGGCATTACCTATATATAAAAAGGCTAAAAGTTTGTATGAAGCTAAAGGAGACAACCAGGGAGTTTCTGCCTCAGAAAAATTAATAAATCTATTAAGTTAGTTTTTTTGCTCTTAGTTAACTGATATCCCCTATTTTGCCATGACGATTACCTCCAACCAAACAATGCAATATCAAGCAGAACTAGATTCATTGAATAACATCCTTAAAACTAATCCCAACAATGGGCAAGTTTTACTTGAAAAAAGTCAGGTACTCATCAAACTCAAACTATATGAAGAGGCTGTCACAACTTTACGTCAATTAGTTTCAGTTGAGCCAACGAACCCCCAGCCTTGGCTGCTTCTTTCCAATGCACTTAAAGCACTTCAGCGAGATGAAGAGGCAAGATCAGCCCATAACCGATATCTAAAAATCAGTCCTCAAAAACCTAGTACACCCGACATCAGCATTACATCCGGCAATAATAATGGTGTTGCTAATTTAGATAATCAAGCATTCCTAGATAAGTACTGCTCGGCTCTATTTCAGCTAGAAGCTAAAAATCAAGAAATGCTCAATGCACGGGAAGACTTGAAGTGGTACAACAATCAGTTAAATGCAGCCGATCAATTAGCAAAACAGCTTGAGTTGAAGAATTGCTCAAGCTTACCTAATGTCAAGTTGCCCGCCTTTACTCAAGTTGCAAAAGAGCCGGTTGAGTCAGCCCTTGCTGAAGCCAGCAGTGAGGTAACGGAATATAAAAATATTCAAAACCAATTCAAAGAGACTATAGAACGTCTGCAAAAACAGTTTGAAGATGATATGTCTAATCTCGGCAGTGAGTTAGATTCAAAGATTTCCGATCTTAAAACCAAGCTGGAAATAATTGAGAATGCAATCCATACAACTGCTAAGAAGATTGATTCGCTTCAAACAAAAAAGATGATAGAAATATTATTAATAGTAGGTGCCGGCGTGGTGACAGCATTAATCTCCCAAAATATCGTTGCAGTCATAATTATCATGCTAGTAATTTGGGGGATTAGTAGTAATTTAGTGATAGATTAGTCGCTGCTACTTAAAGTTTAAAACTTGTAGTTAATGTAATGTGAGAACAAAAAAATGGGAAACATCATTAATATTATCTCGTCCCTCAAACGCCTGACAAAAGAGCTAAAAGAAATGCAATTAAAGGAATTTAATTTAAAACAGAGACTGCCAGAGGAAGAGGCTCAAATGAGACAAAAATTGATTGAAAAAGAAACAAAGTTTAAGCAACTCATGCCTCAAGAAGAAGTCCCCTTTAATAAGCGGCTAGAACAGTCAAAAGCAAAAGCCGTAGAAGAGCTGGCAAGAATTGCTTCCTACACAAAACTAGCAAGCCAAAAAGCTAACGAAGAAGCGCCTCGGTTATTGAGAGAAGAGTGGACTCAGCAGCAACAATTGCTGGCTGACATTATCCACCTAATTGACGGTATAACAGCAGCTTCAGAGGGCTGCCCGCCACGTTTAATATCTCTGCCTTGGGGCGATCGCCTTTGGACTCCTTCTAGTCATGAAAAAAATAGCTATCGCCCTCAAACAAGCGGTTTAGCACCAGGGGTGTTACGGGTAGGAGAGTTACAGCAATTAGGGACGCTGCCACTCGAACAACTTCAGCCTCGTATTAGCATCCCTGCTTTTGTGCCAATTCGCGCTCTATCAACCGATCCCGCCTCCCACACACCAGGGCACATCGCCATCTTCAGCAACAGTGCCGATTCTCGACAAGCTGCTGTGGAAGCAATTCAATCGATCGCATTAAGAGTCATCAGCACATTTCCTGTTAAAAAAGTTCGGGGTGTATTTATCGACCCGGTAGGGATGGGAAATAACTTTCCATTTAAGAACTTGCCAGAAATAATTTCCGGCCCTAGAACCTACACTCGCAGCGATGATGTACGGGAACAATTGCGAGAATTGACTTTAAAAACTGAACAGGTAATTCAGAAATATTTAAGTACGGACTATCAGACAATAGAAGAATATAATGGTGCTAAATCCTTCATCAAGGAACCATACCGCTATTTATTTGTTGCCGATTTTCCTACCAACTTTGATAACAAATCTTGGGAAGACTTAAAAAGTTTGTTGATTAATGGAGCAAGAGCAGGTGTGTACGTGGTTCTGCACATTGATGAAACTCTAGAGAAACCCCGAAACTTCAACTATGGAATTTTCAATAGTAGCTGTACTGTATTGCGTCCATCCGATCGCAATTATCAACAAAATCAGTTATTCTCAATGAATTTGCCTAATAATCTTGCTTGTAAAGTAATTCTCGATCGCCCCCCAGCCAACGAGCAGTTCAACCAAATAACAGAAGCTATCACCAAAGCCTCCAAAGAAGTAAAAACAGAGACAATACCATTTACAGAGCTTTATCCTCCTCAAATGACTGAATGGTCTTTTGACAGTCGCGAAGAAATGCGAGCACCAATCGGAATTACAGGTGCAACCGATTACATCGAATTTTGGATGGGCAACAATGAAGATGGAAAAGTAACAAGTCAAGGGTTGCTAGCAGGTAAGCCTGGGGCAGGAAAGAGCTACACGCTGCACGCTATCATCACCAGTTTGGCAATGAGGTATTCGCCAGACGAACTAGAAATGTATCTCCTTGATTTCAAAGAAGGTGTTGAGTTTCAGATATATGTAGACCCAGAAAGATCGGAGTCAGCTAATCTAGATGGAGACTTAAACGAAGCTAAGGCATTGCCTCATGCCAAAGTTGTTTCAATTGAGAGCGATCGTGAATTTGGTTTAAGCGTCCTTAAATATATTCAGCGAGAATTAGAAGACCGTGGCAGCAAGTTTCGCGCCGCAGGTGTAAGCAGTCTCAAAGACTATCGCAATCGCTCAGAAGAAAAAATGCCGCGCATTTTAGTCGTGATTGATGAGTTTCAATATATGTTCCAAGAAAATGATGACATTACACGACAACTGAACATTATTTTTGATGACATCACGCGGAGGGGACGAGCTTTTGGCGTACATTTACTGATTGCATCTCAGTCGCCCAGCGTACCGAATATGAGTGGTGGCATTTACTCATTTATAGACTTGCGTATGGCACAGCAAATGGATAAAAAAACGGCTGCTTCAGTGCTAGCAGAAGGCAATATAGATGCCGTAGATTTGCTAGAAGGGCCGGGCGAAATTATTTACAACTCTCAGCAAGGAAAGAAAGGTTACAACACAGTAGGTCAAATAGCTGATATGTCTGCCACCATCAGGCGAAATGCTCTGCTACAAATCCAGTCTGTTGCAGGAGATAAGCATTACAAACGCCCAGAACCGCTAATTTTGTTCAACGGGACGCAAGCAACTAAACTGAACCGCAACCGACAGTTAATTCAATTGTCAGGAATGTCTAACTGGCTCCCTCTACGAGAGTTAAACAAACAAGTAATCCAACAGGCAGATTGGTCGCTAGAAGAGACTCCAGGCGTTGCATGGCTTGGCGAAGCTATGCGAATAGGAAACCACACCCAGGCAATTTTTCGCCGCCGTCCCCGGAGCAATATGCTGCTAATTGGTACATCAGAAGAAACTATTTTTGGCATTTTAGGCGGAATTTTAATTAGTCTCGTCCATTGTCGCCAACCAAACACAGCCCAATTTAGAATCCTCGATCTTTCCCAACAAGATGAAGAAAATCATCAAGGAAAAATGTTAGTCTCTTTCCGCGATACTTTTGGAAAATATTTCCCGGTATCGATTGGGAAGCGCTTCCCAAATCCTGACGTTCAAATTCAGCGAGCAGAAGATATCTTACAACAAACCTATGCTGAATTTGAACGGCGTAAAAAACTGCGAGATGGCAACCCTAATGAAATGAATTTAGGGCAATCGCTATTCTTTGTGTGTGCGATAGGCGGCCTTAGTCGGGCGCAAAATCTGCGACCTATCATGGGTTCACGCAATGAAGAACCATCCCCAGATGCTAAAAACCTGATAACTCTACTCTCCCAAGGGCCAGAGTTAGGTATTCACACTATCCTTTGGTTAGAAAGCATGAAAACATTTCTGAAGATGACGGCGGACAATCGCTCATCATTAACTCACTTCGATCTTCGTATTGGCTTAACAATGCCAGGAGATGATTCAAGGTTACTTCTTGGGGAAAATTCAGCTCAAAATCTACCTCGATTAAGGGCTTACTTCCACGATGAAGCGGCGGCCGCAGGGCTAGAAAAGTTCAAGCCCTACGCCGTCCCGTCAGTTCAGGAAATTACTGAGTACGGTAATCGATTCAAACAGCGTTCTTTATAGGAAAATTAAAATCATGGCGAAAGATATTGACGTTGATGAAGAGCAATTACACAGGTTCATTGAGGCATTAGCTGCTTTTCAGCAAGTGACTACTGAAAAATTGCAGTCCGTTGAAACTAGCTGGAATCAATGCGAGGAAACTTGGAAAGGTGCAAGCAAAAATCAATTGACAACAGATTTTGTGCGAACTAAACAGGCGATAGAGTCTGCATTAGCTGCGGGTGATGATGCCCAAAAATGGCTAGAACGGTTTAACGAAATTGTCAGAGAATTTGAACGTTATTAAAGGGAGATAAATGAATTATGGCTGAACAAACATCGTTTGATTTAGAGGATGCTAAAGACCTGCGGGAGCAGTTGCAGCAATTTTATGAGACGCAACGACAAGAATGGTCAAGAGTATTAAGTCAGTGGGAAAATCTAAAAGGAGTTTGGCACGACAATCAATTTGACAGTTTCGAGCCACTTTTTGAGAAGTTGAAATCGACTTATAGTGATGGTGAACGGGAGTGCGAAAGTTATCTGGTTTTCCTGAATCAGCAGATAAAAGTTGCAGAGGAACGGCGACAAAAATTGGGAAATTTACCGAACTTATAGAGCTATGCCACAGGTAAAGGCTGAACTAGAAGTGTTTGAGAGTTTGCACGCAGCATTCGATCGCCTGAAAGAACAATTACAGGCGACTCATTCGCAAGTGGAAATTGATTTGGAAGAGACGCGCGATCGCATCTCTGAAGCTCTCGTTCGTGCTGAAGCTGATGCTGAAGAAGCACAGAGAGCTTATCAGGAGTGTCTGTACAACTGCGAGGAGGATGGGTCTTGCGATCGCGAACAGGCACAAATGTACAGATTGCAAGAAGTTTCGGAAGATATCAGAGCGTGTTCGCAACAATTTGAGCGAGACTGCGATCGATATCAAAACCAAAGTAGCGTAGTAGGAGAGTTGTTAAACAAAGCAATACCTCGGTGTCAAGACGAATTGAGCGATCGGGCTAATATCATCTCTCGAATGAGAAGCATATTAGCCGGCGGCCCGCAGGGATACGGAATGACTCAAAGTCAACCCCAAACTTCCTCACAAAAAGTCATACCCATCGATAATCACACGGAGCAAAGTGTAAAAGTCGATCAAAACAAAGCACGAAATCCCCTAGAAAATCTTGACTGGACTAATGTACAGACTACAGCGGATGAGAGAGCCATATACAGACAGCGAGTCCGGCAGGGTCAACACCAAACTTATATGTCTGAATCCGACCTCAATGAGGCTGTAAAAAAAGCTACTAACTTACCACTTTGGCCTGAAGAAATGGCAGCGTTAATCTTTTACTCCTCCGATAATGGCTACAAACAGATAAACAGTTTATTGCGGGGGCATTTGAAAGAGTTCGAGAAAAACTTGTATGACTGGCAGACTTTGGAGCAGGCGAAAAATGACTATTTAGAACAAGCGCGTTTTGCAGCAGGGGCCTTGAATGCTCTGCCTAATTATAAGTTATTAGCTTTTCGGCAAACCACATTAAGTGCTGACCAGATAGCTAAATATAAGGTAGGTGAAATAGTAACAGAGCATGGTTTCACTAGCACCAGTACAGGTATTGTTGAATCTGAAAAGTTTCAGGGTAATGTCCGCTATACCATTTTATCTCAAACAGGCAAGCTAATTCAAGAATATGCTAAACACCCGAATGAAAAAGAAGTCCTTTTTCGACCTGGAAGTAAGTTTAAAGTTTTGTCTGTAGAAGAAAAAGAAGGTAAAACCTTTATTCGGATGATGGAGACACCTAATGGAGTTGAATTGTGGAGGTACAAAAGATGATCGAACTATCTGAACAAGAAAAAAAGTTATTGGAAATGATGAAAGCGGCTGAAGATGAGGAACTGAAAAAGCCAGCTTCTGAGCGTCCAGTACCTATGCCAATAGAAAAAACTAAGTATCCTATCGGGATACAAATTGACGAAGAGGAATCTGATAAATAGCAGCTATCAGTAAAACGCTAAAACTTTTGATTGTCTAAAATTATGGCTTCATTAAATTATGCGATCGAGCAACTTAGAGATGAATGGAACCGAGTTCAAAGATTACTGTCGGAAACTGAGGAAGACTGGTCAGGAATAAACCGAAATTATTTCAACACTGAAATATTAAGACCCATTGAGGAGATGATGAATGACTATTTGGAGGAATTAGAAACAATAGATCGATCTGTCGATCGAGTCAATCGTACTCTATGAATTTACTGAATTTTTCTGTCGAAAATAACATTACAAGTAGGAGAAATTAGCAATGAGTTTAGATTCTAAAGACTGGCGAAATGCTGTTATTGCAGGCAGCTTAATTGGGGGAGCTATGCTTATCGGTATTGTTGTCACCAAAGGCCCTCAAGCCGCCAATCAACCAGTTACAAGCAATTCCAATTCAAGTTCAAGTTCAAATTCAAGTTCAAATTCTTCAGCTTCCTCTAGTCCATCTTCATCAATAACACAACAAGAAGCAGGCAATCTAATTTCTAATTGGCTGCAATCCAAGCGACAAATATTTGCTTCTCCATTCAATCGCCAACTGGTCGCTGAACTTACTACCGATGTTCTATATCAGGACATGACCAAGCCAGGAGGCTCAATAGATTGGTTAATAGAGAATAAGGCTTACTATCAATTCGGAGTCCAAAAAGTTGAATCAATAAAACAGTTCAGTGCTAACGGAAATCAGGCAACAATTGAGGTGAATCTTACCGAAGATCGTACCTTTTATGTCAATGGAAAAGTTGATAAAACCCAAACAGACTTTACGACCAAGCTTGTTCGCTATAATTTGCAGTTTGTAGATGGTCGTTGGAAAATATCTGATTACCGAAGCATTAATTGAAGAAATGATTATAGCAGTATTTTGCCTGGTAAACAATAATATAATTATCGTGAGTTTTCAACATTAAATGAACAATCATAAATATAGCAAACAACTTACGGTATTGCTTCGATTACAGTTTGTCGGTATAGTAACTGTGACTGCCACAATGATTACCATGAGCGGTATGGCTGCAATGAAGCTGAGTAATTATCTAGCTTCACCATCTTTGAGAAATGCTAACAATCAAGATCGAGAATACTTAGAAATTGCTTACAATACCACTAGCACTCCCAACCTTAAATTTAGCCAAAAATTACAAGATATAGTTGATGAAGTTGTTGATATTTCTTCTAAAAACAATCGACCTACAGAACCTTTATCAGTTAGCATAATTGATTTAAAGACTCAGACATTGGCTGGTTATAAAAACCAAACACTTAGATTTCCTGCAAGTGTTTCTAAGTTATTTTGGATGACCGCATTATACGCTTACACAGAAAAAGGAATGATTTCAGAAAAAGCAGCTTTGTATACGCCTTTGTGCAAAACAGATATATGTAAGCTGATACAGAAGTCAGACAATGAGGCAGCTAGTCGTATTCTTGACCAATTAACAGGCACAACATCTGGTTTGCGGCTAGATGGAGAAGAGTACCTAGCCTGGATCAGCAAACGCGAACAAATTAACCGATTTTTTCGGCAAGCTGGGTACAAAGGCATAAATATCAACCAAAAAAACTTTCCTATTCCTTACCTAAAGCTTGAAAATCCTCAAGGTCGCGACCTACAATTGCGTGGTCAACTTTCACAGCCTATTCGGAATAAAATGACTACAGATCATGCTGCTAGATTAATGTATGAAATTTTTACATATCAAGCAGTTTCGCAGAAATCTAGCGAGGAGATGATAAGTCTGCTGACAAGAGATTTGCGACCTGAAGTTTGGAAGCAAGATCAATACAACTCAGTTAGAGGTTTTTTAGGCGAGTCTTTACCAATTAATGATGTTTACTTTGCTTCTAAAGTAGGCTGGACTTTCAGTTCGCGCCAGGAAGTGGCCTACATAGCCACTAAAGATGGAAAGACTGCTTATATCTTGGTAATCTTTGCAGATCACCCGACTTATGGGGATGATTGGAAGATTTTTCCTGAAATGTCTCTTCGAGTTTTTCAACGAATGACCGCCAACTAGAATTTAATATCGAAAATGCGATTATTTTGCGAAACGAGTTGGGCAGTTGTTGGATCGATAAGTTGCTGGAAATGAGCAATGAAGACATTTCAATGTTTTGCGAAAGTGATTACGATTGAGGAAGCTCACCGCTTTCTCGATCCGGCGATCGTCCGATCGA
>JAUBOH010000293.1:0-8696 GCA_036700145.1 Microcoleus occultus BM001215366 | reverse complement strand
CTTAAGGGGGATTTAGGGGGATCGAGATATGTGCAACGACCCATTAAATTGGTATTACCAATTACCTATTACCCATTACCAATCTTAGATATTTATTTTAACTTCAACTTGTAAGTTTGTGAGAGTTGAAACTTTTTTGCTTGACTCAGGGTTGAGGCGAATTCTCACTTCTACAACTCTAGCATCGGTGTCGGCGGCGGGGTCTGTGTTGAGGACATCTTTTTTGCCGATTTGTTTGCCGATGCGAGCGACTGTTCCTTCTAGCGTGCCTGCAAAAACGGGGCTGGTGACGGTAGCGCGCTGGCCGTTTCGCACTTTGGAAATGTCTGTTTCGTAGACTTCTGCTATGGCGTACATTTGGTCGGTGCGGCCTAGTTCTACGATGCCATTGTCAGTGTTGATGCGTTCTCCTTGTCGGGTGTGAACTTTGAGGATGGAGCCGGATACGGGTGCTTTGACGTAGCTTAAGTTTAAGTCTACTTGGGCTTTTTGTCGAGTGGCGATCGCACTTTCGACTGCGGCTTGGGCGGCTTGTACGTCTTCGGTACGGACTTCACCAATTTGGTCGAGATTTGCTTGAGCTTGATTGATTTGTTCTTGACCAGTTTCTGATTTTTGTTTGAGCATTGCTTCGGCTTGATTGATTTGTTCTCTGCCGGTTTCTATTTTTTGATTTAAGGTGGCTCGGGCTTGGTTAATTTCCTGCCTGCCTGTTTCTAATTTGCGTTTGAGATTGGCTCTGGATTGATTGATTTCTTGCTGGCCTGTTTCTAATTTTTGTTTGACTGTGGCTTCAGTTTCTACTATTTCCTGTCGCAAAGTTTGCACTGTTTTTTCTAATATAGCTTCAGCTTCTTTGACTCTCTGACGAGCCGTTTCTACTGCTAAGCGTTTGGTATCGTAAGCGGAAGCAGAAATGGCGCCTGTTTCGGAGAGTTCTTTGTTCCGCTGTTCTTCAGCTTGGGCGTTGGCTAATTCGGCTTTTAGCCGATCGACTGTAGCATTTCCAGAGGCAATTTCGCCGCGCACTTGAGCTTCTAGCCTTGCGAGTTTGGCTTGCTGCACTTGTGTTTCTCTTTGCAGTTGCGCTTCAAATTTGGCAAGATTAGCTTGTTCGGCTTCGGTTTCTCTTTGCAGTTGCGCTTCAAATTTAGCGACGTTAGCTTGTGCGGCTTCGGTTTCTCTTCGCAGTTGAGCTTCTAAGCGGGCGACATTGGCTGCTTCGCCTTCGGTTTCCCTTTGGCGTTGAACTTCTGACTTAGCAACTTCGGCTTTCTGAGCGCCGACAACGCCTGTTTTTGCGCCTGCTTGAATTTTCGCTAATTCTGCTTGTTTGACTTTGACTTCTTTGTCGGCTTGTTGGAGGATTGCTTGGAGCCGATCGCGCGTATCGAGAACTGCGATGATTTGTCCTTGACTAACTCGATCGCCTTCTTCTACCTTCAATATTTCAATCCGTGCGCCTTCAGAAGCCGAAGGGGCAGACAATTTTATCACTTCCCCCTGCGGAGTCAACCTACCCAAAGCCGTAACGCTAGTGCGGGTGGCGGCTGCGGTTGCACTAGCGGTTGCTGCTGCTGTCGCCTTTAACTCTTCGGCTTTTCTAATTTGAGATACTTGCCAAAAACCGACTCCTGTGGTAATAACAGTGGCAGCGATCGCTAAACCGAGAACTCCTCGCCCAGGGGGTTTTAAAAATGATTTATCCTTGGCCCTTGATTCCTTTCCCATGACGTATGAGGTAGGTGATTTCCTGATTGCATTTTTTCACACCTACTATGAAGTATTGTAAACTGAATTCAGCTATTTAGGGAAATCAAAAAGCACCTCAGTCATGTAATGTTCGGCCCAATCTTGACCGAAAGCTTTTTCGAGGACGCGGCGGGTTTTGTCGTTTTGCTGCTGCTGGGTGCAGTAGTAAATTTGAGCATCGAGAATTTTCGAGGCTTCGGCGGCAGAGACTGGAACGGATGCGACTGCTAGTTTGCAGTGAATTTCCACGTAGGATTCAACTATGTCCAGAAATCTGCTTTCTTCTTCCTGTGAATCCGGCCGCACAAACAGGCAAAATTCTGAGAAAATATCACCCCAGTCGGGAATTTGGCGGGGACAAGAAAATTGGTTGACCGGCAAATTTTGCAGTTGGGTTCGGTAGGTTTCCGACAAAGTGCGACTGGAATTAAGGGGAGAAAGGTCTGCGATCGCAGCGCTAATTTTGCCTTTGCCTGCTACTATGTCCGTACCGAACATTGGCAAAGCATAATTCGGTCTCGGAAACATCACGCAGTGCAGGATATCCAGCATCGGCCCGACTTTAGCGAGTTCGAGGTGTATTTTGCGGAACTGGGGCGTTTGATAGCAGCGGTTTTCCACGATCAGTTTTTCTCCTTCCAAGCGCCCTTCTATATATCCCAACTCAGCGGGGAGGTGGTAGGGTTCAAGGTCGAGATAGCGATGCCATACTGCTTCCATCCGGTATGCTAACTCGCGGATGAGATGGTGCTGTTGCTCGCGCAGGGAAGGCTGGGATATTTCTAACATTCCTATTTTATCGGGCGATGGCTTAACAAAAATTGATTCTACTGTTGCAGGATGCAGGAAAAAAGGTAGATACTTTTAAGGATATCAGCAGATCGACGCGCGATCGAGAAAGATTTACAGGAGATGAGTGTATGTTTGGTCTGGGATTGCCCGAAATGGGCATTATTGCGGTAGTCGCTATTCTAATTTTCGGCCCCAAGAAAATTCCTGAGTTAGGAAATGCTTTGGGAAAAACCTTACGGAGTTTTAAGGATGGTGTGGGTTTAGCTGATGATGAATCTGCTGACAAGGAGAAAGATCGGGATAACGATGAAGAAGTCAAGCCGAAATTGTAAATTAGGTTGGTAATAAGGACGAAGAGTCCTAATTTTGCCGGACTGAACGAAGGTGTAAATTAGGTTTGTAGTTAGGACTTTAGTCCTCTTTTTTAAGGACTGAAGTCCTCACTACGAACCTATTCGGGAAATTTGCCTTCTCTAACTTCTAGGGAATAATCTGTTACAGCTTGAGTAATTGTTTCTCGCAAATTGGCATAAGCTTTCGCAAACGGCGGCTGTTTTTCGGAAAGTCCCAATAAATCGGAAGTTACTAAAACTTGTCCGTCGCAGTGTGGCCCAGCGCCGATACCAATGGTGGGAATAGTTAATTTTTGAGTAATTCGATCGGCTAAGTCTGCGGGAATGTGTTCTAATACGATCGCAAAAGCACCGGCTTCTTGAAGTGCGATCGACTCTTGCAAAATCCTCTCTCCGGCTTCGGCAGTTTTGCCTTGTTTTTTATAACCGAGTTGGTGTACCGACTGCGGCGTTAAACCGACGTGTCCCATTACCGGAATTCCGGCTGATGTCAGTTGCGAAACTGTGGCCGCCATTGCTGGATATCCGCCTTCCAATTTTACAGCTTGAGCGCCTGTTTCTTTCAAAACTCTCCCGGCCGAGTGCATGGCTTGCTGGGCACTTTCTTGATAAGTCAAAAACGGCAAATCGACGACAATTAATGCTTGTTTCACACCGCGGCGCACTGCTTTAGCGTGGTGCAGCATTTCATCGAGGGTTAGGGGTAGGGTTGTTTCGTAGCCCAATACGGGCATGGCGAGGGAATCGCCGACTAGGATGATATCTATTCCGGCTTGGTCGATCAGTTGGGCGATCGCATAATCATAGGCCGTCAGCGCGACAATTGCACGCCGTTGTTGTTTCCATTGAATTAATTGATGAGTAGTGACTGACATTTTGGTTGACTCTTAGATAATTAGATAATTAGGCGGTTGGAAACCGCGTCTATACAAACGAAGTCCCAGCAGAGGGGGACTAAGAGTAATAAGTAAAAATTATCGAGATTTTAGACGCGAATATAGCTTTGCATTCCCTCCATCGGTAAAACAATCAACCGCTGATTTTTCAAGTCCGGTTCTAAACCCAAATCTTCGAGGGGAATTAAGCCGAGTAAAGGTTCTTCTCCTGCGGGAATTTCTACACAATCATATCTGCCTTCCCGGCCAGCTACGACAAGAGTGACATCTTTGAACAGACGAAATTTTCTGGTTCCTATTGCCGTATGTCCGTCGATTTCACCTAGCATTGGCAAACCCAACTGACTGATAATATCTGCTGGTAAACAGAGTCGAGTTGCTCCTGTATCGACTAAGACGTTATCGATGGTGAGAGAGCGTATTTGCTCTGCGGGGATGAACCCTCTTTCTCCCAGAATTTCATCAATGTGATTGGTAACAGTTATTGTTGCGGTAACTCTGCCCATTTTTTTATCCTTTTGTTTTGCTATAGAATGTTTGGCTTGCTTTTTAACTCAATTATATACAATTCAGGGTGCATATTTTGTATTTTGACAATATTTTTAACAGAATTATATCATTATTTGTAACTAATTTTACGATCGTACATCTTGCACGTTAATAGCAAAAATGCTCTCTAGATATTGAGCGACGAAGTTTCTGCCATTCTTGTTTAGAAACATCTGCACGAGTTTTATCGCCCGATGGATCGCGGATATCCCAAATTGTATCTGCAATGCGATCCTCTTCGAGGGCTCCGCTAACGAGCGATCGCCCGTGAGAACGATAGTCAAAGTCCCAGAAGGCATCACCGACGCAATCTCCAGGTGTAGCAATCATTTCGCGATCGACTGTACGGCGAATCGCATTCCATTCGCGGATGTAGATAGCAGAATCATCCGATCGCAATTTTCGACCTCCTAATTGAGGATTAACCTTGTAGAAAAACCAATCCGCAAACCGATCCGCAGCTTGTTCTCGCGACTCTAAATCGCGCGATCCAGCAGATGCTAGATTTGCGCCGAGAAGCATGGCAAAAGTTAACGCAAACGCTGCTGAAAACTTCGAGATAGACTTGATTGACAGTGATTTAATTAGCATAATGATGCGATCGCCTTTCATAGTCCACAATTAGAAAGAAACATCTCTTGTCGAATTGCTGACCATTCACTGATGCTAATTTTATCGTTTTTGGGAATTGGTTGTCCAATCCTTTGAGGATGGCGACTATAAAAAATTGTATCTGCAAGGCGATCGTAAGTTTGTTCGTAGGTTTCGCCGTTAATTGTGGTGAATTCCCATCCTGTCTCTCCCGGGGCTGGCCTAAAGCAGACTTCTTGTACCGACTTGACTCGCGGATCGATCGCCTCGCGTAATTTTTGCCATTGACGGATATATTCGCGATCGTCCGCTTGGAGTTTACGGTTGTTTAGCTGAGGATTAACTCTGTAGAACAAGAAATCCGTTAATCGATCGACGGCGCGATCGCGCGATTCGGCTTTGGCTGGATTGGGGCTGATGATGACAAGGGCGATCGTCAGAGCACAAATCATTGACAATCTGGAGACTGGTTTAATTAGCATAGCGATCGGGTATTAATTCCTAATCCGTTAATTTTCTGGCAAATCTGCTTGAAGTTTTTGGATTTCTGTCAGCAGCGGTAGCTGTAGTTCTTTACAAATTTCCTCGGCTTGATTTAAATAATATTGCATCATTGGCTGTATGCCAATTACGCACCTAAGCATAGTTTTTACTAACTCTATAAGTAACTTTAAAGTATCCAAACTATCGCCCCCACCATTGTTGTCAATATTGTTCAGCAGCATCTCCCTAGTTTGAATATTTTCAATTGCTTGCTCAAATTTTCTGAGATTCTGAAATTTTTTGCCCAATTTATACACCTTATCTGCCTTATGCCTGGAATCTGCATCACTTTCAAGCTTAATACATTCACTCAAAATATCGAAAAACTTTTGATATTCTTCGAGTCCATTGTAGGCTGTAACTAAACCTTCGATCTGATATATGTCCTCACGTCTATCTACCCAGTTCATATAACTTTTTAAAGGCTCTTGTACCCAAGTTATTACCGTTTTATATTTGTGGATATTTGCACAAAAATTACCCACCTCAGCAAACAGATAGGTTGTACATTTAATTTGCTCCTGTTTTTGGGAGACGATCGCTATATACTGGTTAAAATAATTAATGGCTAAATCGTACTTTTGCAATCCTATGTATGTATTAGCCAAATTCGCAAATGCGAGAGCTTCTACTTCTGGATATCTGTTTTGACCACCAAGTTTTAAGGCTTGGCTAAAGGATGCGACCGCTAAATTATAGTTACCCCTGTAATACTCAATATATCCAACAGTATTTAATACTTTATATTCAATTTCGTATTCCTCGATTTCAATAGAAATTGCTAGGCAATCTTGCAAACATTTAATCGCGCTTTGGTAATCTTTTCGATAATTATGACCCCTTGATATGTAAAATAAAGTCATTCCCTCTGCTTTTTTATTTCCATTGATTGTAGCTAAAGACAAACTTTGCTGTAGATATTCGCTGGTAATTTCAAATTGTTCGATCGACTGGTATACTAAACCAATCTGACACAAAATATCAATATGAGTTGCAGCAGAAGTTACTAATTGTCCTCCGTTTTTCCAGTCAACTGGTAGCAGTTTGCTGTACAAATATATCAGGAGTTTAAAATGACTCCAGTAGCGCATAGACTCGCAAGCATCGGAAATTGCGATCGCAGCTTCATCCCAATCCTCTGCTTGACAGGCATGATAGTGTGCTAACAGCAGCGGTTTAATATCGTGAATACTTTTCCATTCAATTTTAGGCTTCAGGGGAATGTTCAGAAAGTAGCGGTATGCTTGCCGATTAGCGATGCGGAACTGTTCGGGATGTTGACACAGCAAGCGATAAGCTTTCTCTTGGATTAAGGGATGCAATTGGTAGGATTCTATTTGGCGATCGTAGTCGAGAAATTGTCGGCGTTTTAAAGCTAGGATGACGTTTTCTTTTAAGTCATATTCGCTCAACTCTGGCATCTGGGCTGCAATGACTACCAAACTTAGCGGATATTCTGATATTTGACAGACAGAAATTCGCAGCAGACAAGTTTTTTCTGGTTCGCTCAAGCGGATTAATGCTTCATCGATTAAACTTTCAATATCTCGAATTAGCAGCCAGTTGCGAGATCGCAAAAACCTCTCTACTTTTCCTTGAAATTCACTATCGTCCCGAATCAATGCCCCAATCATCTCCAAAGCTTTTGGATGTCCTTGATAAGCTTCAGCTAATGCTGTCAATTCTGAATCAGTAGCTGATAACTCAAAACTTTGGAGGAGGGCAACAGCAGCATCGATATCCAATCCGCCCAGAGAGATTGTTTTAGTGGCGCGATGGGGCAATTCTGCTAAATTTTCCCTAGATGTAAATATGACTTTGCTTTGATGTTCTGTTTCTGCTAACTGTTTGAATAGCCAACCATATTCAGCGCAGGATGCAGCAAAATATCCCGCTCGATTTGCTTGTCCAGTTTGCAAGACTGTCTCGACATTATCCAGCACTATTAAACAAGGCTGTTTTTTGAGTAACTCGATCAGCCTTGCTGTTTTTTTCAAATAATCATCTTGAACGGTGGTGACGCTCGAAATTGCGCCTCTGGAAAGGGTAAACAACAGCGAGTCAACAATCCAATCAAAACCAGGAGCAATACCTGTAGCAGAACGCAAAGATTCCCATGCTACAACAGCAAAGTGTGTTGTTTCTAACTGAAGTTGACGGACTAATTGAGAAGTGAGAGTTGTTTTCCCAATACCTGCAAAACCGACAACGCAGACGGATGTAATTGTAATTGCTCTTGTTTCCGAATCTAGGAGTTGATTTTTGATAGTTTCGAGTTCTTCAATTCGCCCTGCAAAATTTCTAACTGGGGGCAACTTTTCCGGCAGCCTAAAACTCAGAGGATTGGGAATTTGTGCTTTTTCTGTTTGGTTACTGAGGAGAGAATTTTGGGGAGTGCGATCGACAACTTCTTTCCAATTTTCGATTCCTAAAGTCTGACAAATTCTAATAAAAGTATCGTACTGAATCGGTTGCTTTGCCCAAAACCGTCTCAAAGTAGCTTTTGAGGTTAAAGCATCGCTGCACAAGACTTCTGCTGCTTTGTCCCATCGTTTCTGCCGTCGAGCTCTTTCCAGAATTTGAAACCCTTCAGCGGACATTTTCAGAGAAGCCATGCTCATCCTTAATAAACTGGTAATTTCACTTATATTATCGCTAGCTCAGGGGATTATGCCTAGTTTTTGTCAGATTTTGTTACACAGAGGCTGTGAGTTTTTACTTAGAAAAGTGAGCAAAGTGAGCAAAATGAGTCGTGAAGCTGAGCAAAATGAGCAACGAGATTGAGCATTTAGCAACTTTTACGTAAGAGATTCTGGATATATGGGAAACAAGAATCCGATCGAATCCGATCGCGCATTCGATCTGTAGTGACACAATCTTGGCTGCATCATTGCCATACGGCTGGATCTGTCTTGGTTGTAGTGACCTAAACAAACCAGGATATCCTATCCCTTAAATGAGCGACACTCAAAGATGCGACTGGTCGATCGGCAAAGCGTTGCTCATAATGAGATCGAGAACACCACTTTACTAAATTGGGAGCGATCGCATAAAACAACCTTTTTTTGCACGAGTAACAGGCAACAGAAAAATTGACTCAATAGTTGACTTTTACAGCAGCTAATTATCTATTGTTAACCAATTTTGGAGTATAGAAAATCAGTGGTTTATTCTACTTTGTTAAAAAAATTCTCAAACAATAATCAGATGAATAACTTAT
>JAUBOH010000292.1:5681-8725 GCA_036700145.1 Microcoleus occultus BM001215366 | reverse complement strand
GATTCATTGCTCCAATCCTCTTCTATCAACGGCTATGGGTAGCTGTCAACTGTCACTTGTCTACTGTCAACTGATGAACGTCTCCTGATTTCGGGTAATATTCATTCTGATGCAATCGGAATTGATATGAGACCCAAATATGGTATTAAATATTTAGCTGTATCCGTTATGTTTTAAATAAAGTTCCGCAGCCTAAAAAACTATATCAGCCGACTTCGGCAACTACCCACAACTGAAAATTAATAAAATATGGTCAACTTTAACATGAAAATAGCGATCGTCAATGACACGCTGATTGCTGCTGAAGCTTTGCGCCGAGTTTTGGTGACAGTACCGGAGTATGAAATTGTTTGGATAGCTGGCGACGGGGCCGATGCTGTAGAAAAGTGCGCCCGCAATACGCCGGATTTGATTTTGATGGATTTGATCATGCCGGTGATGGATGGCGTTGAGGCGACGCGCCTGATCATGAAGCAATCTCCCTGCGCGATTCTGCTGGTGACATCTTCGGTGACAGGTAATTCTGGCAGGGTGTTTGAAGCTATGGGATATGGAGCTTTGGATGCGATTAATACGCCGATTTTGGGGTTGATGGGTAATTCCCAAAGCGGCGGGTTGGAATTGTTAAAAACTATTTCTAAAGTCGCTAGATTGATTGGCAAAAGTAACTCGACTTCGATATTTCACACCGCAACTCCCAAATCCTTGACTCCGCCGCTGCTGGCGATCGGCTCTTCGACTGGCGGGCCCCAAGCTTTGGCGACTCTGCTGTCGGCTTTACCTGCCAATTTATCTGCGGCTGTGGCGATCGTCCAACACGTAGATGCTGAGTTTGCTCCGGGTTTGGCAGAATGGCTGAGTCAGAAAACTAATTTGTCGGTAAGTGTCGCTGTGCCCGATCGACCTTTGGAAGTCGGCAAGGTGGTAATTGCCGCTACGAACGACCACTTAGTATTACAATCGAACTTAACACTTAAGTATACGAAGGAACCTTTAGACTATCCTTACCGCCCCTCAGTAGACAGTTTTTTTGAGAGTGTCGCCCAATACTGGCCGGGCAAAGGGGTGGCAGTGCTGTTAACTGGTATGGGCAAAGACGGCGCCAAAGGACTCAAAGTTTTGCGCTCGGCCCGGTGGCACACGATCGCCCAAGACCGCGCGAGCTCAGTAGTTTACGGGATGCCGAAGGCGGCGGCCGAGTTGGACGCAGCCGTGCAGATTTTGTCGATTGAGGCGATCGGCCCTGCCTGCCTCAAATATTTAGTGTAGAAAATATTACAGACCTTTGAGCCATATGGCTGAAGGTATTGAGCACAATGGCTGATGACGCGCCGGACTATCGCGGAGGATCATCTACCTATGGGGTGATGTTTTGGGAGTTTGTCGATCCTGTTTTGTATCTGGTAGCAGTCCGTAGTTTCGCGGACTTCAGCGCTGCGGTACTCGGCAACTGCTAGCAAGCAGAATCCCGCTGACCCAATAACTAGCGCCCGCAGCGGTTGCAATCAATGTCAAGCGTGCTAGAGTTTGTAAAGATTTTACAAAGATGAGCTGCTAAGGTTTTTTTAATCTAGTATTATCACTAGGTAAGGGTAACTAAATAATACTGGGTAGCTATTGACAATTTTAAAATTTCTCAAGTAAAAGTTTTTGTCCTCTCCAGACAATGGCCGTCGCCCCATTTAGTTATGAACTTAACTCACTCTCAGGCTATTGAATTCGATCGCAGTTGTGCAGTAAATCAACTAGAAAGCCAAGAATTCAACGGCAACCTGGTAACATTGAAGTTTAAGCATAGAGGAAACAATGCAAAAACCCCAGTTACAGCCAGAGATAGCGCAATTGTCAGCAACACCAAGTTAGAGAGCAGCCGCCACTGTATTGACTTAAAATTACCCTTAAATTCAGAAAGCGAAAAATCATCCAGATTGACCGAATACACTGTGACAGTTTTACTGGTGGACGATCAGGAAATGATCGGCGAAGCGGTGCGCCGAATGCTTGCTAGTGAAAAAGATATTAAATTTTATTACTGTAACGATCCGGCTCAAGCAATTAATAAAGCATTAGAGGTGAAGCCAACAGTAATCCTGCAAGATTTAGTAATGCCAGAAATAGATGGATTGCAGTTGCTGCGCTTTTTTCGAGCGAATTCGCTGACGCGAGACATTCCGATGATTGTGCTTTCGAGCAAAGAAGAAGCCTCACTCAAAGCGCAAGCATTTTCATTGGGTGCTAACGATTATTTGGTGAAATTGCCAGATAGAGTCGAGCTCATAGCTAGAATCCGCTATCACTCCAAAGCTTATATGCACCTGCTGGAAAGGAATCTCGCCTATCAAACGATGCAGGATTATTTAGCAAAATTGGAGATAGAACAAAAAAAATCCCAAGAGTTGCTGCTAAATATATTGCCAGAAGCGATCGCCGAAAGATTAAAAAAAGAACAAGGCATAATCGCCGACGAATTTGCAGCAGTCAGCGTCATGTTCGCCGACATTGTTGGCTTTACCCAGTTGTCAGCATCGATATTGCCGAAACAATTAGTACATTTACTCAACGATATATTTTCTAAGTTCGACGAACTAGCCGAAAAGCACGGTTTAGAAAAAATTAAGACAATTGGCGACTCTTATATGGTAGTAGCCGGACTGCCAAATCCGAGAGCGGATCACGGAGATGCGATCGCCGAAATGGCCCTAGATATGCAAGAAGCCATCGCCAAATACAGAGAAGAGCTCGGCCTGAGTCTCAGCATCCGCATCGGCATTCATTCCGGGCCAGTCGTAGCCGGCATCATCGGTACAAAAAAGTTTATTTACGATTTGTGGGGAGATACGGTAAATACCGCTTCCCGCATGGAATCTCACGGTATCCCAGACGGAATTCAGATTACGGAAGCAACTTATTTGCTCATAGAAGACAAGTATGAGTTTGAAAAACGCGGTTTAATTAGTGTCAAAGGTAAAGGACAAATGGCAGCTTATTTATTGAAAGGAAGATTAGAAATTGATTTCTAATCTTCGTAGTGAGGACTTTAGTCC
>JAUBOH010000292.1:2979-5581 GCA_036700145.1 Microcoleus occultus BM001215366 | reverse complement strand
GAGGACTTTAGTCCTGATACTTTTCTGAGGACTAAAGTCCTCACTACAAACTTTTGAAATAATATTGTTCTGCTTCCGACCAATTCAGTTTAAGCAACGAATCATCTCCCCATGTCAGCTTCTGGAAACTCGGTTTAGTTGGTTTCACGCCCAAAGCGCAAATAATCTGTGCTGCTACAGCTTTCGCCAATAGGGGCGGTACAGAATTTCCGACTTGGCGAAAACCGTGCCATTTTGTGACGTGAAATCTAAACCAGTCAGGATAGGAATGCAGTCGCGCCGCTTCCCTGACTGTAATGCACCGAGGGACGATCGGGTGAATCGGTCTCGGCGAAGTATAAGCCCCCCTAGCCCTGTCGGTTCCAGCCCTGAGAGTGTTGCAAACTCCGTCGGGATGCAGCTTGTAAAAACGGCTGATCGGCTCTTTTTCGCCTTGTTTTGCAGCCTGAAATCTTTCTATACATTCCAGAGAATGTTTGGTTCGCGAACTACAAGAGAGGATTTGCCGATCGTACTCGCGATCGTAAGAATAATCATCATCCAAACGATCGATTCCGCGCATTATACTCGCATAGGTGCTGTAATTTCTGTACTCGGCCGTTACCCAATCTCGATCTAGCAACTCGCTGTACTTTTCCACTTCTGGCAAATCTCCGATCGCCTCCCAAACTGTCGGAACCGCAGGTAAATCAACTTTTTTATAGCGCTTGGGAAATTTAATTTTCGGCAATATAGTAGTTGGCTGAGGGTATTTTGGTAGCTCATAACCTTTTTTACACCCAATCAGAAACAATCGTTTGCGAGCTTGCGGCACTCCGTAGTTAACAGCGTTGAGAACTTGATAGTTTTCTTCTACTTGATAGCCTTTTTTCTGAAAAGAGCTAATTAAAAGATTTAGGAGTTCTTTGTGTTTTCCCGATGCAATTCCCGGCACATTTTCCATTACAAAAAACTTGGGTTTTAGTTCCAAAACTAAGCGATGAAACTGAAAAAGTAGAGAATTACGCGGGTCGTCCACATCGCGTTTACCCATCATCGAGAATCCTTGACAAGGCGAACCGCCGATCACTACGTCTATCTCGCGCCGCCCGATCGCCGATTTTGTCCGAATTTCCGATCCCGTCAACTGTGCGACATCCTTGCACAAAATAGAACACAGCGGGAAATTAAACTCGTGTGTAGCGCAGTGAATGGGGTCAATTTCGACTGAAGCAAGTACGTCAAAACCTGCTTGTTCAAAACCCAGAGTCATCCCGCCCGCGCCTGCAAATAGATCGACAGCGATCGGTCGCTTTTTCCGATAGCTTGGCATAATATTTAAATCGCAAAATTGCTTTAATTTGCTGTATTTAATCTTACATTTTTCATTATTTCCGCAGCCGCGCGATCGCACACACCAACATCTCCCAGACTTTCGCGCATTTGGCGATAATCCGTCAAGGTTTGCTGGCGTCGATCGGCATTTTGCAGCAATTCCAGGGTGTGAAAAACTATATTTTCCACAGTAGCATCGTCTTGCAGCAACTCAGGGACGATCGGCTTCATTTGCACCAAATTGGGCGGAGAGATAAAAGGAATCGACAATTTCAGCAGGTGGCGAGCAATCATCGCCGTAATGCGACTGACGCGGTAGGCGACAACTTGCGGAACGCCCAGCAAAGCTAATTCCAAATTAACAGTACCAGATTTGGCGATCGCAAAGTCGGCAGCAGCCAAGATTTCCAGATTTTGATTTTCCAACAAAGTAGCCCGCAAACCGTAATTTGCAATAGCTGTTTCGATTTTGCTGCGGAAAGCGGATTGAGAAAGCGGAATCCAGAAATGAACTTGCGGCAATTTAGCTTGAATAATTTGAGCAGCCTCAAATATCACCGGCATCAGGTACTTGAGTTCTTGCTGTCTAGAAGCGGGGATTAGGGCGATCGACACCTGTTCCGGCTCAATTCCCAAAGTTTTGCGGGCAACTTCCCGACTGGGCGCTGATTGCATTCTATCCACCAAAGGATGACCAACCCAACTGACTTGAGAGCCTTTGGCGCGATAATAAGTAGCTTCCTGGGGGAAAATCGCCAAAATGCGATCGGCAATATTGACAATCAATTCAGTATTGCGAGGAGAAATCGAGCAAACCCATTCTTGAGGTGCGATGTACCAAACCACCGGCAAATCCGGCAAACAGCGGCGGATATAGCTACCAATACCGAGATTTGGAGTCAAATAATCAATCAACACAACTGCATCCGGGCGGAAGTTTTTCAGATATTGTTTAGCTTTTTGCTGAACTTTAATTGTCGGCCAAATATAAGGCACTGATTCTATAATTCCCATAGAACCAATGCCCGCAGTATCGCCTAAAATAGTAGCGCCAGCTTCCGCCATCAGTGGGCCGCCCAATGCAGTTATTTCTAACTCAAAACCAGCCGTAACAGCGTGACGTTTTAAGGCTGCAACTAACAAAGCTCCTTGCAAATCGCCAGAAACCTCACCAGTGCTAATAAAAATTTTCATAAACTCCATAGGTTTGTAGTGAGGACTTCAGTCCTCTCTCTCATAGGTTTGTAGTGAGGACTTTAGTCCTCTCTGACGCGGTTTTTAGCTAATA
>JAUBOH010000292.1:0-2879 GCA_036700145.1 Microcoleus occultus BM001215366 | reverse complement strand
CAAACAGCTAACTACTCATAGGTTTGTAGTGAGGACTTTAGTCCTCTCTGACGCGACTTTTAGCTAATAAGGACTAAAGTCCTTACTACAAACAATAAATTTATTCTACATGATTCATTTTTTGGCTGGAATCAAACCGCGCCGAGGTTTGGTAATAGACTGTTGCACAAACCTGCGCAGGTGCTGCAAGTGGGGATTTTCTGGCAACAAATCCAACTGTTCCAAAGCTCGATCGAGAGTGTAGCCAGAATGATATAAAATCCGAAAAGTTTTCTTCAAAACCAGCAAATCTTCTGGGGTTAAACCGGCACGTTCGAGGCCTATTTTGTTGAGCGCTCGCACTCTCGAAGGATTCCCCTCGACTAGCATATAAGGAGGCACATCTCGATCGATCCTGCTCAAGCCACCCACCATAGACAAGCGGCCGATATGGACAAACTGGTGAACCCCCAAAACACCGCTCAATCGGGCTTGCGACTCGATTTTGACGTGTCCGGCCAAGGCTACAGCATTCGCGATGATTACTCGATCGGCGATCGCGCAATTGTGACCGACATGAACATAAGCCATCAATAGATTATGATTGCCAATTGTGGTGCTTTCTCCAGCTCCAGTAGCGCGGTTAATTGTCACATATTCCCGAATCAGATTATCATCGCCAATGTCCACCCTAGTTAGAGAACCCTCATATTTCAAATCTTGAGGTTCCAAACCAATCGCCGCACCGGGGAAAATTTGATTACGGGCACCTATTTCTGTTAGCCCATCGATAATTGCATGAGCGCCAATCTTAGTTTGTGGCCCGATTTTCACTCTTTCCCCAATTACAGCATAAGCTCCCACTTCTACAGTCGAGTGAAGTTCAGCGCGGGGATGAATCACAGCAGTTGGGTGAATCAAAGTAAGCATTTTTCAGTTGTCTGTTGTCAGTTGGCTGTTGTCTGTTGTCTGTTGTCTGTTGTCTGTTGGCTGTTATTAGCTACTGATTACTCATTACCAATGCCCAATGCCCTGCGCGGGCCAATGCCCTGCGCGGGCCAATGCCCAATTTAATCTACCATCGAAAAGGTCAATTCTCCTTCACAAACTTTTTGTCCGTCTACTTCAGCGATCGCCTGCATTTTTCCGAAGCGGCGGCGTTTCACCCACAGCAATTCTAGAGTCATCAGCAACCGATCGCCCGGTACAACCTGACGGCGGAACTTGACCTTATCAATTCCGGTAAACATCCACAATCCTTGTTCGATATCAGGTAGCTGAGCGAGAACAATACCGCCAACTTGAGCCATTGCTTCGACAATTAAGACCCCAGGCATAATCGGCCTTCCGGGAAAATGTCCTTGAAAATGCGGTTCGTTGAAAGTCACATTTTTAATTCCTACAGCCCGCACTCCCGGCACGTAATCAACAATCTTGTCTACCAGTGCAAAAGGATAGCGATGAGGCAATAATTTCTGAATTTCTTCGAGAGTAAAAGTAGATTTAACCGCTGGAGAATCCTCACTGTTCTCGGTTTGAATCGATTCTGTATCAGCAGTATTGATAGTGTTAACTTCAGTCAGCGTAGACATTACTTGAATATTTTTGAGTGTGGTAAACAGTTGACAGTTGACAGTTGACAGTTGACAGCGAGGTTTTTAAACAGTTGACAATTGATAGTAGTTGATAGCGGGCGCGAGATCGCACCAAGTATCAACTGTCAACTGTTCACTGCAACTGTCCACTGTTAACTTGCCTTTAACTCGGCCCAAGCTTGCGATTTCAGGGCTTTGGCGAGTTGGACGTGGAGGTTGTGACTGGCTTTGTAAGCCAAGTAGTGAGCTTTTGGCCAAGTTCCCAGGAGGCTGAGGTCGCCTACTAAGTCTAGGATTTTATGGCGCACCGGTTCGTTGGTAAATCTCAAGGGCGGGTTGAGCCAGCCGGATCGATCGCAAACTAAGGCGTTTTCTAGGCTACCACCTTTGATCAAACCTGCTTGTCGCAATTGGTCAATTTGGCGGGCCAGTCCAAAAGTGCGGGCCGGGGCGATCGCCGTCGCAAAACTTTCGACCTCTGGCGACCAACTGTACCATTGATTGCCGATCGCCTGTTCCTCAAAATCAATTCCGTAACTAAACCGAGTCTCCGCCGAAGGTAAAGCCGCAGCAAAAGCATCGCCGTGACGCACCCAAATCGGCTCACTAACAACAAAGGAGGAAGTGGAATCTTCCGGGCATTCTTGAGGGACTAAGCCGGTATGGGCGATCGCCTCTACCCAAACGATCGCCGAACCGTCCAGCAGCGGCAATTCCGGCCCATCAACCTCAATTCGAGCATTATCCGCTCCCATCCCCGCCAAAGCGGCTAATAGATGCTCTACAGTGCGAATTTGAGCATCGATACCAGCCAGTTCAGTTGAAAGTGCAGTCTGAGAAACCGCCTCAATTTTTGCAGGAATTATCGGAGCACCGGGCAAGTCAACTCTGACAAAATAGCGGCCTTCCCCAACCGCAGCGGGAAGCACTCGGACACGAGTTTGTTCGCCGCTGTGCAAACCAATTCCCGACAGTTCAAATTCAGATTTTAAGGTAAGTTGAGTCATTAGTTATTGGGCATGGGGCATCGGGCATCGGTAATGGGTAATGGGTAATGGGTAATGGGTAATGGGTAATGGGTAATTGATAATTGGTAATGGGTAATTGATAATTGGTAATGGGTAATTGGTTATTGGTTAATTGGTTATTGGTTAATTGCTACCAAGTACCAATTCTAAATGTCCAATGCCCAATACTTCGACCCTTCGACTACGCGAGCGGGCACCCCTTCCCTCAGTACAAGTGCCCAATTCCCAATGCCCAATGCTCTTCGGCCCCATGCCCCATGCCCCATGCCCCATGCCC
>JAUBOH010000291.1:0-8759 GCA_036700145.1 Microcoleus occultus BM001215366 | reverse complement strand
GAACTTAAAGAAAATATTATCCTTGCACTGAAGCGCCGACAATTGCTATATTACGATCGCCATCTCAAATCCTATCAGTTGCATCCCCTAGTCCGAGAAAAGGGCGAACACCTGCTAAGTCAAAACGCTGAAAATCTCCGTACCGCCCACAGCCAAGCTTATAATTATTATATCAGCATTCCGCTCAAACCAAAATATGAATGGCAAAATATCGAAGATATTCAGCCGTTAATCAGAGCGCACTATCACGCGCATCAGGCGGGAAATTTAGATGCAGCAAATTCGATTATTTCTGAAGTTTGTGAGTATTTGCGACAGTGGAATTGTGCAGATTTGGTGTGTGGAAATATAGAGTTGCGATTGTTAACAGATGTGAAAAACATTAGCCTTTCAGGGGCGGGCTCTTAGGCCCACCCCACAATAAACTTGATGTGCTGTGGAACGGGCATCTTGCCCGTTTCTCTAGTCAGGGCGGGCTCTTAGGCCCACCCCACAAGAAATTTGATATATCAACTTCAACTGCTCGAATAAATCCCTCTTTGTTCCAGTTGCTGCATAAAAAATTCTTCCAAACTAGGCTTAGCCAAATTCATCCCAATTAGCTGCCCTCCCATAGCGCTCAGACTAGACATAAACTGCTTGGGATCGCCCTGCAAATGCCCATACCACAAATCATCATCAACTTCCATATCCGGTATCCATTTTTTCAGGATATTCAAATGGCCGCCCCTACCTTGAACCCGGTAAGTTTCAGTATTACCCAAAAGTTTATCGATCGCACCAATGCAGATTAACTCACCTTTCGCCAAAATTCCCACCCGATCGCAAATCTTCTCCACATCCGAGAGTACGTGCGAATTAAAAAAAATCGTTTTCCCTTGACTTTTTAGCGATAAAATTATCTCCCGCATCTGATAGCGTCCCATCGGATCTAAACCCGACATCGGCTCATCTAAAAATACCACATCTGGATTGTTAATCAAAGCTTGAGCCATGCCGATCCGTTGCAGCATTCCCTTAGAATACTGGCGCAACTGTTTTTTGATTGCCGCCGATTGAGCTAGCCCAACTAAATCTAGCAAATGCGGAATTCGCTGTCGCTGAATCGAGGGGGGAATTTGAAATAAGCCCGCCGCAAATTGCAAGAATTCCCAGCCTGTGAGATAATCGTAAAAATAGGGATTTTCAGGCAAATAGCCGACTCGTTGCTTCACAGTGCGATCGCCCAAAGGCCTCCCCAACAGCAGCGCCCTACCAGAAGTCGGCTTCACTATCCCCAACAAAGTTTTCAGCAGCGTAGTTTTCCCCGCTCCATTTTGTCCTAACAGCCCGAAAGTTTCCCCCTCCGAGACAGTGAGAGTGCAACTTTTGAGCGATTCAATCTTTTGGTTCATCCAGAAGCCGGTACGATAAAACTTCCCCAGATTAAATGTTTCCACTACTGGGATAGCTCCCGGCATCTCAGTCGGATTCGGCGCATCTACAAGAGGTTCCATTTTTGTAAGCGAAATAAGTAGCACCTGATTATATTCTATTGCATAACTTCAGCGATAATTGCTCTTTTTAATGTTAAACTAATATTAGCTGCACTGAAAATTTTCTGAATATGGAACGTTCAAAAGTTATTGCTATTGTCACTGGCGCATTTTCTATAGTATTAGCACTTGGCTATCTGCTGCTCGTCACCCTCCTGGACTTCCGAGGCGAAATGCTGCCCGCACCTCAAAGTCAGTTGCCAGTCTCGATGCCAATTCAGCAATTAGCGACTGCTAATCTGACTTTGCCACCACATTAGTTATTGGTTATTGGTTATTGCAATAACAACTAACAACTAACAACCAACAACTCCCAACTGACAACTGCCAACTAACTAATACACGTGAATTGCTTTCATCATGTGATATGCAACTAGCAACTGCGTCAAAGCTAGCGGGTAACTTTGCAAAACTTCGCCAGTTGTGCCGATTAGTTTGCCAATTTCCGGGTTGCCTTGGGCGCTGCAAAATCCCCGCAGGTGCGGCAACTCGCTGCACAAAATCTTTTCTAGTTCGTTTACTTGCTCGCTGGTAGCGTGGGAGTCTACTTCCAAAACGTCCACCGGTTTGCCCATATCCCGATCGAGCCCCAAGCGAATTGCGGGTTTAAAACTATCGCTGCCTCGACCTAAAATCTCAGTAAAATCAGGGTGAGGAATTGTCGGCCTGAGCACTAAACGCACGCTCAAATTAGATTCTTTGTCCGCTTCGGGCGGGTAAAAACTAACTACAACGTCGGCAAATTTGCGCTGGGGGCGAATGAAGTCTTCTGAATCCGGTTCCCGCTTTTGCATTTCTGCAAGCACCTGTTCTTCAGTATAACCGCGCTTCATGATATCGCGCTTAACTTTCCACTGAGTTCGCAACTCTTCTGGGGGAGCGAGATACACTTTTACGTCGTAAGAATCCCGGATTGTGCGGGTTGCGTAACCCAGCAAACCTTCAACTATTACAAATTTGCTGGGCTTGATGTATTCCGGCGCGTCGAATGTACCGGATTTGTGGTTGTAAATGGGTTTGAGAATTGCTTGTCCGGTGCGTAGCAGGCTGAGGTGTTGCTGCATGATGTCGAGGTAGTTGCAGTCGGGATGCAATGCTGTCAGCCCGATTTCTGCCCGCTGCTTTCTGTCGTAGCGGTGATAGTCGTCGGTGCAAATCACAGTCACATTTTCTGGGCCCAATACTTGGGCTATTCCCCGCGTCAGGGTGGTTTTGCCCGCTGCGCTGTCTCCGACAATACCGAGAATGATTGGTCGATCGCTCATTGTTTTTACCCCACGGACAATAGCAAATTTTTTGTTAATCCTAAATATTATCAAAATTCGGTTCGATCCGATCGCTCGATCGCATGGTTTCACTTGATCCCCCCCCGGAGTCTACCCAACGTGTAAAATTATTGTAAAATCTCTTAATAAAACGCGGCACCGGAGACTCAAGGAGTATCTGATTAAAAAATCACGCCCATTTCTCGATCGCCCGCAATGTCGATCGTACTTTTGAATCCAGATCCGCGTCAAAATTTCGGGAAAATTACCCCTGCAAAGTGTCCCAGTAGTCTCTTTTGTAGTGCAAATTGCAATAGCCGTGGGACTCGTGGGATATTTTGGTTTCAAAACCCGTAGCAAGCAGTGAATCAACTTCCCAGTCAATCAATCGACGCGGAAGGCGATCGAATTTACCCGCAATATGAAGTTTTAGCCAAGGCTTTCGCAGTGCGTGACAAATTAGTATAAATTTGAGTTCAAGACGCAGGGACAGCGCTCATAAACCAGTTTTTTTACTCTGGCTCGCCTGCTGCTCTTACCTGTGTATTGTGGGGGAACAACCGGGTTTCCACGCACCCGGATTTTAGTTCTAAATTTAAATAAATATTAAGTTTAACTAAGCCTGTAACAAGCCGATGAATCAACCATATTCTCAAAATTTAAGGGGCAGTATTTTAATTGTTGACGACAGTCTTAACAATTTAATGTTACTGGAGCGGATCTTATCGAGGAAAGGCTATAAAGTAGGAGTTGCATCTAGCGGCAAACTGGCGATAGATTCTGTGGCTTTGGCTCAGCCTGACTTGATTTTGCTGGATATTATGATGCCCGGTATGGATGGCTATGAAGTTTGCAGGCACTTGAAAGCGAACGATCGCACTCGCGGCATTCCCATTATTTTTCTGAGTGCTTTGGTAGAAGTTTCTAATAAAGTGAAAGCCTTTAATGCTGGCGGAGTAGACTACATTACTAAACCATTTGAACCCGTAGAGGTGGTAGCTAGGGTTGAAAATCAATTGCGGCTGAGGGAACTAGAACTGCAACTGACAGAAAAAAATAAGATGTATCGCCGGGAAATCGCCTTTCGGGAAGAGGCAGAAATTGAAACGCGGTTGCTGTTGGAAACAACCAAGTTTCAGAAAGAACAAATAGAAGAATTGCTATTAAATATTTTGCCGAAACCGATTGCAGATCGCTTGCAGGATGGACAAAGCATAATTGCTGATAGCTTTTCGGATGTCAGCGTTTTATTCGCAGATTTGGTCGGATTTACGAATTTTGCATCTCAAAAAACGGCGACTGAAACGGTGAAAGTTCTGAATCAAATTTTTAGTGAATTTGACCAGTTGTCGTTACAGCACGGTTTGGAGAAAATCAAAACTATTGGTGATGCTTACATGGTAGTCGGCGGTTTGCCGGAACCGCAGGAAAATCACGCAGAGGCGATCGCCCAAATGGCACTGGATATGCAAGCTGCTGTCGCTAGCTTCAATGCCAAAAACAATCACAGCTTTAGTCTCCGCATTGGGATAAATATTGGTGGGGTGGTGGCGGGAGTCATTGGTTTAACTAAATTTAGTTACGATTTGTGGGGGGATACAGTGAATGTGGCTCAGCGGATGGAATCAAACGGTATTCCCGGGCAAATTCAGGTGACTGCTGCGGTTTACGAGCGTTTAAAAGATCAATTTGCGTTTACAATGCGCGGTGCGATTGAGATTAAAGGTAAAGGAAAAATGATCGTCTATTTGTTGTTGGGGCAAAATTAGTTCATTGTGTTTGTAGTGGGGACTTTAGTCCTCAGATTTATGCGGACTAAAGTCCCCACTACAAACCAATGTTTATCTGATTCCCAATTACCATTCATCCTTTCGTTTGTTGCTGTAGGTTTCCCAATCTTCGTACTCCGGCTGATACAAAGGTTCTGGTTCCAATTCTGCTGACATTTCTAATTCTGGTTCCGATTCCTGCTGATAAATGTTCAGAGGTTCGACAACGCGGGCGATCGCATCTTTGACAAATGCCTTGACAAACTCGTCTTTTCGATTTAATTGAAACTGCCTTTGCACAACTTCGGCGATGCCGCCGTCGCCCCAATCTTGGTCATGCCGAAAATATTCAATAAAACTTTTTCCGGCAATTCTGGTTAAATAAGCGGCGCTGACTGCTTGAATTGCTTTGCCGAGTACAAACCCGGCGACGCTTAATTGCAGCGCCCTTGACACTACTTGAATTACGCCTTCAACTATTCCCAAACTTGCTAGGGTTTTTGCCAGAGATAAGGCCAATTCTTTCGCGCGATCGATATTTAATTCGCAGCCGTAAATCTTGGCAATTTCTACTACCATTTGAGCGTTAACTGCTGCTGTCGCTAACAAATCCACAACCGGCAAAGGCGTTACGGCAATTACTCCGGCTCCAATCCACTGAAAGCGCTCTACTACTTTATCAGCTTGCCTGCGCCTTTGAGCATCAATTAACTTGCGCGCTTGGTCTCCCAAATGCTGAGATTGCAGCAAAATATTGTCCGCAATTAAGTCTTCGCCTTCGGCTCGCAAAATCGCAGCAACGCGCCGAATTAATGGCATAATATCCGGGTCTGGCTGAAAGATTGTGCCTTCTTCTAGTACAACTTTTTGCGGGTTGGCGCTAATGGCTACTACATCCATTGCTGATACAAAACCTTTGACTCGTTCCCGGAGTCTAGTGAGAATTTCATCTCTGTCGCTGTCGGGATAAAGGTCAACTTTATTAAAAACCACGATCGACCTTTTGCCAATTTCCGCCAAAGTTCGCAGCGGTTCGTACTCAGATTTTCGCAAATCGCCGTCCAAAACAAATAAGATCAAATCTGCCCTCGCGGCCAACTGTCTCGCCAATTCCTCTCGGTAAGTTCCCGCTACTCCCGCTTCCAAAATTCCCGGTGTATCAGTAATTGCCAATTCTCGATCGATTCCTTTCAATTTCAGAGTGTAAGTTTCTCCAACTTCAGTAGTTCCCATCGGCGCGCCCACCTGTCCCGCCATCCGCCCCACCAGCGCATTGACAGCGGAAGTTTTGCCCGCAGAACCAGTGCCAAAAACAACTACTCGAACGCTGCCGCGAGCCATACTAGCTTCGATTTCGCGGGCTCTCAATAGCAAAGCTTGGCGTGCAACTTCGTCTTGAATGCGATCGACTTGTTGCCTAATTGCTTTGAGATTTTCCGAAGCAGCTTCACTTTTTACAACAGGAACCTTGGGATTAATCGCCCGTTTTCCCTTAATTTTTTCAGGGCGTTGCAGCAGCCTAAAATAGTAAAATAGCGCGAAAATTAGCGTTCCCAAAAGTACAATTATCAGGAAAATCAGCAAATTAGCTAGCAGCGGCGATGCAGACCACGCAACTTGACTGTAAAGGCCTGTTAAGGAACTCACCAGCCCGATAATCAGCCCCAGGGTGAGGCAGAAAGCAGCAATTAATGTTAACAGGCGCGGCAAAGGCATGAGAGAGCGGCAAATAAAAGGGCTATGCTTTGATTTTTACATTACCCGGATAGTCATCAGTGATGGCAAATCTCAAATCTCAAATTTCAGATTTCAAATGGCGAAGTGTCCGTTAGCGAAGCCCTCCAAGAGGATCGTACTGCGCGTGCGGTGCAAATTCCGATTCTAGCGCGTCTGCAGGGGCGACGAGTCGGGGTTTGAGCGGCATGGCGAGGGTGCAGCTTGCAACGCAACTCGCGCCCGAGGCTGCAATTGTAGCGATTCTGGCAGTTTCTTGCAGCAGCACTCAAAATCCCGAACCGCAGGCAGATTTATTTGCACCTACTTACTCATGCGGTGATTTATTCGATCGCGAATCCAGCAATACTTTGTTATCAAGAAACAAATATCACATTAAGTACGCAGAAACCCGGTTTGTTAAGATAAGTACGTCTGAGAAGCTTTGAAAGCGGAAACGAGAAACCGGGTTTATACGGCAGGGTAAGAGCCTCCTAATTCAAAAAACTTATCACATTCAGTATCGGTGCGGTACTCTCAAATCAGTCGCGAGTTAAGTTAGACTGAATTGTCAGTGCGTGAATTATTCACAGGTTCGCATCTATGCAGCTCAAACATCTGAACCAGTCTTCACAAGAGATCCCTACCTCTTGCAAGCATAACATCAAAGAGAGCCAGCCACCAAAGCCCAATTATTTCGCTCAAATAGCCAGTTCCTTCGGCAACCTAAGTATTAGCGACAAAATCGGCGGCGGCTACGCGCTGGCTTTGTGTGTTGCGATTGGGGGAACGACTGTCGGGATGCTGGCGGGCAATCATTACTATCGCAGAACTAACAATCAAGTACACATCGATCGAGAAAGTCGGCTTTTAAATAAGTTGCAGGTGGCTTTACTGCGGACGCAAAACAGCCAAGAGCGACTGATATACGGGATCGAACAGCCTGAAATATTTGACAGCAAATACCAACAACTACAAAACAATACCAACAGTTTGAAGTGGTCTTTATCTGAACTTCAAAGTCAGACAGGCATGGAAGAGGTAGAAGGCTTACAAGATTTTATAAAAACTTACGATTCGCTACTGTCTAATTACATTTTTCAGCTAGAAACCGTAAGTCAAAAAATTAGTAATTTGGCAAATACCAGCGCTCAAAAAAAAGTTAAACGCAAGTTGCTGTCGAATTTTAACAGAGATAAAATAGGGTTGCAACTAGATATGGCGGCCAATGATTTAGCAGAAATTATCGATCGCGCCCAAGAACAAGAAGATGCAGCGCGGCAAGCTCTGTTGCAAGCCCAGGCGCTGCGGGTGCGAATAATTGTCGGTAGCATGATACTGTCGATCGTCGTTGCAGCACTGCTGGCGGGCTTCACCAGTCGGGCGATCGCCAAACCCCTCGCCGCTGTAACTAAAATCGCCCAGCGAGTCACCGAAGAATCTAATTTTCAGTTGCAAGTACCAGTTACCAGCACCGATGAAGTAGGAGTATTGGCAACTTCGCTGAACCAACTGATTCAGAAAGTAAATCACTTGCTAGAAGAATTGAAATCCGAACAAGAAAGCCAGATACTTCAAAATGAAAAAATGGCAACTTTGGGGCGGATGTTGGCCGGTGTTGCTCACGAAGTTAACAACCCAATCAATTTTATCTATGCCAATATCGACCCGGCGAGAAATTACGTTGAAGATATTTTAGATTTGCTCAAAACTTACGAAACAGAAATCCCCAACCCGCCTCCTGCAGCGATCGCAAAAGCCGAAGAAATAGACATCGATTTTCTTAAAGAAGATTTGATGAAAATATTTGATTCGATGCAAGTGGGTGCTGAAAGAGCCAAAGCTATTATTTTAAGTTTGAAAGATTTTTCTCGCCTCGACGATGCGGCGCCTCATCCGGTCGATTTGCACGCCTGCATAGACAGCAGTTTGCTGATTCTCAACAGCCGGGTCAAACAGGGCATTGAAGTGGTGCGAAATTACGGGGAGATTCCGACTGTTGAAGGCTATATGGGTTTGCTTTACCAGGTGTTTGTCAACGTTCTGAACAATGCACTAGATGCTGTGGAAGAGAAAGCAAAAATTGAGAAAACCCGCTTTGAGGAGGCGAAAAAACAATTGGGTTCGGAGTCAATCAAACAGGAATCACCGAGTTTTGTGCCGAGGATTGCGATCGCCACAGAATACTTGGACGACGACTCAGTGGTAGTGCGAATTTCCGATAACGGTACGGGAATACCTGCGGCAAGTCAAGAAAAAATGTTTGAAACGTTCTTTACGACTAAACCCAGAGGTGTAGGTACTGGTTTGGGATTGGCAATCGGCCGCGAAATTATCGTTAAGAAACACGGCGGGACGATTAACTGTTGGTCGGAGGTGGGAAGGGGGACGGAATTTGCGATCGCCCTGCCGATTAAGAGTTATTAGTCATTAGTCATTAGTCATTAGTCATTGGTCATTAGTCATTGGTCATTAGT
>JAUBOH010000290.1:0-8774 GCA_036700145.1 Microcoleus occultus BM001215366 | reverse complement strand
TGGGAATTGGGAATTGGGAATTGGGAATTGGGAATTGGGAATTGGGAATTGGGAAAAAGGGAAAAAGGTAATTGGTAAGGGGGAATTCGTAATTAGAAGTTAATAGTTATTAATTGATATTTTTTTATTTTGAGCGATTTAAAAAGTGGCTGTTGTGGAATTCAAAGGTATAATTTTAGCACGGTCGGTATCAAAATTGCCCGCTCGCCAACTATCGAGCGCAAACCTGCTGCAATACCGTCTCTTCGTAGCTGGCAAACTGAATTAATTGATTAAACACCGATAATCGGTGCGATCGACCCCTGTTTCCAATTCGGTTACAGAAAGGAATTTGGACGGATGACTAAAAAGCTGACTGCATAAGTCTTTTTTCCTCTTCCTTCTTCCTTCTTCCTTCTTCCTTCTTCCTTCTTCTTACCAGCGATAGCGGTAAGTCTTAAAAGGAGCTCCTTCAATGCTGAGCAAGTCGATCGGATAAATTGGAGCGCCGCTTGCCATATATTGAAACATTTCCCGAACTTCCTCTCCCCGCAGCGACAACTGGTCTAACTCTTTGAGAGAATACCAACCCGCACACAAAGTATACTCGTCCGGCTTGCTCTTGGGCGGTGTCTTATCTTCAGGGCGGGCCACAAAAATGACTCGCAGGCGCACGTTACCCCTAGGCATCACCGTATGCTCTACCCTGAGAATTCCTTCCACGATGACAGAAATGCCCGCTTCCTCTACGGTATTGCGGACAGCAGCTTCGAGCAAAGTCTCCCCTTTTTCCACTCGCCCTGCTGGGAGATACCACTGCTGATCGTACTTGCGCTCTTGTACCAGTAAAAAACGGTCTTCTAAGTGAACGACAACTAGGGTAAAATACAATGTCGGAATCGGCTCGCGAGCCATAGAAGTAGATATTCCCCAAGCAAAAGGTTTAACGAGCGACATAGGTTAGCAATTTAAAAGATGCTTCGGCAAGCGTCTTTGAACTTGAAAAACAGATCGTAGCACCCCGGGCACAAAATCTCAAATCTCAAATCTCAAATTGACAATGCCATTACCCACCGTTATTTTACCAGGATATTTTGCTGCTGCTTCCGACTATCGGGAATTAGAAAAATCTCTACTCGATCGCGGTTTCCCAACTGTAACAGTACCGCTGATCAAGCGAGATTGGTTGCCGACTTTTGGCGGGCGGTCGATGGTGCCTATTTTGCGGCAGCTCGATCGCACCGTCAAACAAATGTTACAGCAATACGGTGTCTCTCAAATCAATCTCATCGGTCATTCCGCTGGCGGCTGGATTGCTCGGATATATTTGGGCGAAAAGCCCTATACCATTCACGGGGATGTGCTTGAGGATGTCGGTTTGTGGAACGCTCACCCTTGCGTCCACACTTTAATCTGTTTAGGCACGCCGCACGTCTCTCAAGAACGCTGGACGCGCCAAAATCTCGATTTTGTCAAAATTCACTATCCGGGGGCTTTTCACCCGCAGGTGCGCTACGTGTGCGCTGCGGGGAAGGCGGTTTTTGGCAAGCGCGGTTTAGGGACTTGGCTGGCTTATAAAAGTTATGAGTTGACTGTGGGGAAGGGCGAAACTTGGGGAGATGGAATTACGCCGGTGGAAGCTGCTTTTTTGGACGGGGCCGAAAATTTGGTGTTGGAGGGGGTTTGGCATTCGCCTCGTTCTCCGGGGAAGTGGTACGGTTCGCCGGAGGTTTTGCCGGCTTGGATTGGGTATTTGGATTGAAAACGAACCGCGAAGACGCTAAGGGCGCGAAGAAAGAAGTAGAAGAAGAAAATACAAGGGACGGGTTAACAAACAATAATTGCCCATAATCGATAATCTCGTAAACCCGCCCCCGCCTTGAGAGTTATTCCAGATTTCTATTGATTCTTTTCCCCGCAAGCCATCAACCAAAAACTCATCATAGATCGATCGCCCGCAGCTACAAACTCATCCCGCGAAATTAGATAGCTGGCTATTTCCGACTCGGAAATCAACCCTTGTTTAACCAATTGTAAAATCGGCCCGGAGTCTAGCAAAGGTTCAAACGCTTCAATTCCGATGATATCACTGTGGCTGACAACGGCTTCTAGATCGATGCTACCAAATCCAGCTTCTTTGAGAATGCGGCACAGATTTCGCCCTACGCATAAATCGCCGCCCCGCGATGCCATTACCTGTTTGAATTTCTCCTTAACAATCTGGACTGACCAAGGTGGATTTGTCAGCCAAAACAGATCCGCATCGCTATCGATAATCACCAATTTACCCCCAGGCTTTAAGATGCGGAATATTTCTCGGGCTGCTGCGACGGGATCGGGGAGGTGGACGAATAGCAAACGGGCGATCGCAAAATCAAATGTGTTATCATCCAAACCAGTATCCGCGATCGATGCTTGGACGCGATTTACGCGATCGCCCCCTTTGTCCTGCAAATATTCTACTGCTTTTTCGTGCAGTTCCGGGTCGATTTCTACCGCTGTTACCGAACTTTTTGGCAGCAATTCTAGCAGTTTTTCGGTGAAAAATCCCGGCCCGCTACCCGCTTCCAAAACATTCATCCCGTCGGCTAAACCGAACCACTTTAAAGTACGCGCTTCCTTTTCCCAACTGAGAAGAACTTGAGCTTTTAATCGCTGGATTTCTTCCTCAAATTCCAGATTGTACGTGCTGGCTTGATAGGAACCTTTTGCTGGCATAAAGTCATCCTTATTTTTGCTTGCATACCCGGATTGTAATAGTATAATCAAATCTCCGATCGAGTTATCTGTGCGTAATATCGTTTCTGGTGGAATCGGAATGATTTAACCACAGAGAACGCAGAGAGAGAGAGGAATGAGATGAATAATTTCTATGGAGTACGGATTTTGCAATACAACTATCGCAATTGCACTTTAGTGCAATTCTCGTTGCCGATCTCCACAGTCCTATTTGGCGGACAGATGCAGCACGGAATCTAGACAATGCCTCTATTGTAGGAAGAGGATGGATTAACAAAATAACGATGCTGTGCGGTAACGATTGAACTATGCACCAGACTTTACCTCAACCGGAAAAACGAACCTTTTTAGTGGTGGATGACCATGCGATGGTGTTAGGCGGCACGCTTGACATTCTGATGAAGGAGTATCCACAGGCCGATATTATCACGGCTTCAACGGCTCAGGAAGCCCTTCAGCAAGTAGCACAGACGACTCCCGATCTCGTAATTGTGGATTTGGTGATGCCAGAGGCGATCGGCGAAACCCCCCAGGCAAATTCAGGGCTTCAACTCCTGAAAACGCTGATGGAACAGTATCCGAGTCTAAATATTGTGGTGCAGAGTGCTCATGTTCGGACTTTGGTTTGGCTGAAACCGTCGATCGACAATCACATGGGCGGATTCACGGTTGTTGATAAAAGTCAGCCGATCAAAGACTTGGTGGAGATGGTTGATTGGGCGCTGCACGAGCGGATTTATACTCCCAGAGAAATCCGCAATGGGCTGCAACTCAAACCCGACTGGATGCAGGTGTTGCAATTCGCTTTTCAAGAAAGCTTACAGGATACGGCGATCGCCAAACGGATGAATGTTTCTGAACGCACTGTGCAATACTACTGGAGGAAGATTCGAGATGTGCTAGAAGTGTATCCCGAAAAAGAAAAAAATCTGCGAATTCAAACGGAAGTGAAGGCTAGGGAAGAAGGAGTGATTGATTAATGATATCAAGTCCGGTTAATTACTTATAAATCCTGTACGGGCATCGGGCATCGGGCATCGGGCATCGGCCAAACAGTCGGACAAAAGTATGATAACTATTCAACCGGAAACTAGATGAAGCCCGATCGAACGCAAGCAGTGAAAGCAGATATCTCAACTTGGTGGCGCGGATCGCTTCCAGGGGTGATGGTGATTTTCGCGGTGATTGTAGCTAGATTGACGGGTGCGCTTCAGTTTTTGGAGTTGGTGGCGTTCGATCGATTTTTGCTGCTTCGTCCTCCTGAGCCAATGGATGAACGGATTGCGATCGTCGGCATTACGGAGGAAGATATTCAACGCGCCAAAACTTATCCGATTCCCGATCGCGAAATTGCTGATTTACTCAAACGGTTGCAGACTTACAAACCGATCGCGATCGGGCTGGATATTGTCCGCGATATTCCGGTTGAACCGGGCCACGCCGAACTAACATCGGTGTTTCGCAGCAGCAAGAATGCGATCGGAGTGGAAATTGCTTTGCCCGATCGCAGTGGCTTTATTGTCGCACCTCCATCTACGCTGTCATCGGAACAGATTGGCTTTGCAGATACTGTTCTGGATGCCGATGGCTATCAGCGCCGCAGTTTATTGGGCGCTCACAACCCCCAGCATGAATACCGTTTTTCGTTTTCCCTGCGACTGGCCGGGCGCTATCTGGCGACAAAGGGGATTAAGCTAAAAAATGGCATCCAGGACTCAGAAGCCTTGCGGTTTGGCAGTACCGAGTTGACTAGGGTGCGGCCCAATTCCGGCGGATATGTGCGGGCGGATGCAGACGGGAACCAGATTTTGCTGAATGTTCGCACCGGGAAAATGCCGTTTCGCGTGCTTTCTCTCTCCCAAATCAAATCGGGAAAGGTTAACCCGGATTGGATTCGAGGCAAAATTGTGTTGATTGGGATGATGTCTTTTAGTGCGAAGGATCTGGCAAGTTCAGGTGCGATCGCTCTCATCAATCCCGGACGGATTTACGGAGTCGAAATGCAGGCCCACGCCACCAGCCAGATTATTAGCGCGGTGCTCGATCGCCGATCGTTGATTCGGGTCTGGGGGGATGGCTGGGAAATGCTCTGGATTGGGGTCTGGGGACTCTTGGGGATGAGTTTGGGACGATTTCTGCGATCGCCCTGGAAAATTTTGCTCGGACTCTTAATCGCCAGTATTAGCCCGATCGCGCTTTGTTACTGGCTGATTCTGTTGGGGTGGTGGGTGCCGATCGTACCTGTATTGCTCGTACTCGTGTTGAATGGGGCTGGGTTGACGGCAGCATTATTTTATCGCCACGAACAGGAACTCCGACTGCGGTTGGAAGAACGTCAATTTGCGATCGAGCAGACCTTTAATGCGATTCACAGCGGGCCTTTACAAACATTGGTGCAAATTTTGAGAACTGCTCAGGGAGAAGCCACACCGTCGCCATTTCTACCGGAGTTGCAACGCCTGAGTCACGAATTACGAGCAGTTTACGGCTCAGTGCAACTAGATGCGATCGCAGATGAACCGCATTTGCGGATGGGAAGTGCGATCGAATTAGCCCTGCAAGCCCCGTTGCATGAATTGCTCTACACAGTGTATTCCAACACCCTCGAACAAGAATTGCCCTACCTTAATACGATCAAATTCAAAATTGTGCAGTTCGATCCCTTGAACACCTCGCATCTGCGATTGGAACACAAGCGAGGACTCTGCCGCTTTCTCGAAGAAGCGCTCTGCAATGTGGGGAAACACGCGATCGCAACCACTCGTTTAACTGTAATTTGTACTCAAGAAGGCGATCGGCAAGTGATTCGAGTGGCCGATAATGGCAGCGGGCAACTGTCGGATGCAGAAGCGCTTAGTTCAACTGAAATCGATCGAGACAGGGAAATAACCGAAGATCCAAACTCTCAACTTCAACCTTCAGGATTAGGCACGCAACTTGCAAAGAATTTAGCCAAACAATTAGGCGGAACGTTTCGGCGCTATCCAAATCAACCAAGGGGAATGGTGTGCGAATTAACCTGGTCAGCAAAACGGCGGTGGTTCTGGTGATTGGTTCCTCAGAGTTAGCATCGGAATTATTAGCCAAAATGAGGACACGGCAGTTCCCATTGGTGTCAACTTAAGGTAAAACCAATAGTCCGGCAAGGGTTAAAACCCCTGCCTCAAAGCGAAAGTCCTCGCTATGAGGACTAATGAGTTCTTCAGTCCTCTTTGAGAGGACTTTTGCTATTAGACAGGGGTTTCAACCCCTGGCGGACTTGTGGGATGACTAACGGACTTGGCGGGCTTTCAGGCTTAAGTTGTCACCAATAGTCAAGAACTATGCCCAATGGCCAATGCCCCCATTCCCCATTCCCCATATCTTTGCACCTTCCCGCAAACAAAGCTTGCGGGCAGTCCTCTATTATGTTTTTCTATTGCTAACTAAAGTAAAAGATAGTTATAGGAGAATTCAGATGTTGACTCACGGATTGAAGCGTCGAACTATTTACTCTATCGGCATTGCCAGTTTAATCCTGAGTGTTTCCTTCTGGATTCCTCCTGTAGCGCTGGCACAATACACTCCCCCTAAAAAGCCTTCTGCGCCGAAAGAAACGGGGACGAATACGACTCGCGGCGGCAGTTGCGAAGCTAATTCAGCGGCGAAATTGACTGCCTTGGTGCCGTTTAGCCATGTCGGAGAGACGATTTCTGGGCATCCGACTTTTATCTGGTTTGTACCCGATCGCACTTCTCGTCCGTTGCAATTCCGGCTGTTTACTCGATCGGGACAACTGCTTTACAAAACCGACATGGAGAGTCAGTCAGGAATCATGTCCGTTGCTTTGCCTCCAAATCTGCCCCAACTGTCGATCGGGCAATCCTATCAGTGGCAAGTGGTGTTGGTGTGCGATCGCAATGTTCCTTCGAGGAATGTGGTGGCGACGGCAGAAATCCAAGTAGTCCAGCCTGCGGAGTCGTTGCAGACTCAACTTGCAGCGGCGCAAACTCCCCAACAGCGGATCGACTTGTATGCTCAGGCCGGGCTGTGGTATGACGCGATCGCCGAAGCGCGCAAAGCCTCTGAGACTTCTCAAAACCAAACGCCCGTGCTGGAATTGTTAGATGCTCTCGCGGGTTCGGAAGCGCAACCTTTGAAAGATTGGAGCGATCGATTGAGGCAAATTAGGGCGATCGAACAACAGCGCCAACTTCCTCAACCCAAACCCTAAAATTATATGAAATCTTTATCGTTAAAACTGCTTAAATCCAGCGATCGAAAAGTGCGATCGGGCTTCCTCTTTCCCCTCGCCTTTTGCCTGTTGTCTGTTGCTTTTTACATTCCTCCGCATTTATCACTCCCGGTTGTTGCTCAAACTACGGATGCTCGTCTAGTAGAGGGCGATCGGCTGTTTCAGCAGGGGATTGAACAGCATCAGACTGGCCAATTCCCTGCTGCGCTGAATTCCTGGCAGCAGGCACTACAAATTTATCGCGCCATTAAAAACCGCCAAAGGGAGGGTATGGTACTGAGCCTTTTGGGAGCCGTAAATGGCTTCATGAAGAACTATGCCAAAGCCATTGAGTATACACAGCAACACTTAGCGATCGCCCGCGAAATTAAAGACCGCAAAGGGGAAGGTTTAGCACTGGGCAATTTGGGAGTCGTTTACCGAAATCTGGGCGACTATGCCAAAGCCATTGAGTATTCACAGCAATATTTAGCCATCGCCCGCGAAATTAAAGACCGCCAAGGGGAATGGAATGCACTGGGCAATTTGGGAGCCGTTTACGGAAATCTAGGCGACTATGCCAAATCGATCGAGTATATACAGCGAAGTGCATTCATCGCAATTGAAGACCCCGACGCGGAAGGTAGGCCGCTGGGCAATTTGGGAGCCACTTACCGCTCTGTGGGCGACTATGCCAAAGCCATTGAGTATTCACAGAGTTTAGCCATCGCCCGCGAAATTAAAGACCGCGACGGGGAAGGTAGAGCACTGAGGAATTTGGGAGCCACTTACCTAAATCTGGGCGACAATGCCAAAGCGACTGAGTATTTACAGCAGAGTTTAGCCATCTTCCGCGAACTTAAAAACCGCTACGACGAAAGTACGGTACTGGGGAATTTGGGAATCACTTACCGCTTGCTAGGCAACTATGCTAAAGCCATTGAGTATTCACAGCAGAGTTTAGCGATCGCTCGCGAACTTACAAGGAGTGAGGAGGAAGCTAAGGCACTGGGCAATTTGGGAATCGTTTACGAGTTTCTGGGCAACTATGCTAAAGCCATTGAGTATGCACAGCAAAGTTTAGCGATCGCCCGCAAACTTAACAACCCATACGGGGAAGGGAGTGCACTGGCGAATTTGGGAATCACTTACCGCTTGGTAGGCAACTATGCCAAAGCCATTGAGTATGCACAGCAGAGTTTAGCCATCTTCCGCCAACTTAAAAACCGCGAAGGGGAAGGTGCAGCACTGATGAATTTGGGAAACGCTTACCTGTTTGTGGGCAACTATGCTCAAAGCATTGAGTATTTACAACAATATTTAGCCATCGCCAGCGAAATTAAAAACCGAAAAGGGGAAGGGAGTGCACTGGGGAATTTGGGAATTGCTTACCAATTTTTGGGCAACTACGCTAAAGCCATTGAGTATGCACAGCTCAGTTTAGCCATCTTCCGCGAAATTAAAGACCGCCAACAGGAAGGTATAGCGCTCGACAACCTCGGATTAGCGTTCTTAAAGGCTGGCAACCCAACAGAATCTGACAAAATGCTGTTCGATGCCATTAAAGTTTGGGAATCAATGCGTCAAATGCTCGGCTCTAACGACGCGAATAAAATCTCCATCTTTGAAAGACAAGCTAAGACCTATCTGACTTTACAACGAGTCCGGGTGGCTCAGAATAACCCGATCGCCGCTTTAGAAATTGCCGAACGGGGACGTGCTCGTGCCTTTGTCGATCTGCTGACAGAACGCTTATCGTCAGGTTCTACCAATCCGGTCATCGCCTCTGCTCCCAACGGCGAGCAAATCCGCCAAATTGCCAAAGCACAGAACGCCACTTTGG
>JAUBOH010000289.1:0-8786 GCA_036700145.1 Microcoleus occultus BM001215366 | reverse complement strand
AAGGACTTTAGTCCTCTTCTAAATTTCAGGACTAAAGTCCTAACTACGAACAATTAGAGTATGTGCGATCGCAAACTGTAAATGTAGAACAGCTTATCTCCCCAAGCACCGCTAAGCATTAATACTTATTCAGCCTAGCAGATAATTTTCGCAACAGGCCTTGACACCGACAGAAGCGCGTGTCAAGATAGAAGTTGAATAGAAAGTCAACACAGGTGACAACTATGGCACGGCAAGCAAAACAATCATCTCAGGTCAAAAGTTCCAGCAGCCAACCAGCCTCCAATACTCGCACCAAATTTACCCTCTACAATTTTGCCGGAAACGAAAAGGCATTCTATTTAGTCGATCGCACAAATCTAGAAAGAAAACCGGGCGATATCCCCGAAAAGTCGATCGCCCACAGCATCATCATCATCGATCGTTCCGGCTCAATGTATTCTGACCTAAAGCCGCTAAAAGAAACCCTAATCAAGCTTTTGACCTTAGACGAATACAACAATTACCAGCTAATTGTCAGCCTGATTTCCTATGCTGGCAATGGAGACGTAATTTGTCACTTCCAGCGAATCCCCATTCAAGAAGTGATGAAGTTTGAATCTCAATACATCACAGAGATTAAAAAAATCCAAACCGCTGGTTGTACCTGCATATCCCAGTCGATGAAACTCGCTAAATCTCTGGTGAAAGCCGGAGAAGTAACAGCGATTAATTTGCACACAGACGGCTATGCCAATGACCCTAGTCCCAATTGGGAAGCTGCAAAACTAGGGGAAATTTGCGAAGAACTCAAAGAGATGGATGTGTTTGCCAACACGATATCCTATGCCTCTGCTGACTTCAAACTGCTCTCCAAAATTGCCAATACATTGTCAGGAAATTGCATCCGTGCTGGCGAAGTCAAAATGGTTTACGATGCTCTTTACGACAGCACCAAACTGTTAGGCAGTTCCGTTGTGCCGCCGTTGGAAGAACCGTTAATCAAGGAATACGATTATCAAGTTTTTGTTTCCAAAAGTGGTAAGAAAATCAACGGTTCATCGAGTACGCTAAAAATCTGCGGGCTGAAAGCAGACGATGCGGGACTGTTTTACAAATATCAGCAAGTCGCCAAAGATCAGTACGACAAACTAGATGTTCCGGTTGCTCAAACTGATGAGTCGGTGTTTGCTTTTGCGAAAGCTAACCTGGCTGACGGCAATTTAAATACGGCTAAGTATGCGCTGGCGAGCACCTTCGATGCTACTTTGACCGAAAAACACGCTAAAGCCTTGACAAATGCCCAAATAGCAGAGTTTACGGAAGATTTGGAACAGGCTGTTTTTGCGCCGGATGTGTTGAAAGATCGTGAAATTGGCGATCGGGTAAAAGTCAGCGACAAAATTACCCTGCTGGAGTTAATCGAGATATTCGAGGAAAACAGCAACAGCATCATTATCAACTTGAAACACTTGCAAGAAAACTATCAGCGAAAAGGTTTAAAGCGAATAGAAGGAAAGCGAGACGAAAACGGCAACCTTGTCAAGCCTTCGCTGAAAACAGAATTCATAGATGGCGGCGAATACGTGCGAATGGGCTCATTTGCCATCAATCAAAATACCGCCACCATCAATATGTTGATTACCCGAAAAGTTAAGCTGCTAAAAGTTGAGGAGGGAACTTTAATCGCAGAAGTGGCGGGAGTTTTGGTAACAGACCTCAATACTTTCAACAACTATACCATTGTCAGCGACGGCGAAGTTAATATTAAGTCATTCAGGATCAAAATCAGCAGCAAAGCTGTCTTTGAGTTGCTCAAAAAATCCGGTGTAATTGAAAAAGACGGTTCGCCTGCTGGAGAATTCGACTTCCATTCAGAGTATGATATTAACTTAGATAGTTTGCCGCTAGTGCCTTTTGACGGGCGTTACGGCAGCCTTGACGGAGTGTTTGAGGAACTTGCAGAAATTAAAATTCTCTCCAGCATTCTTTCCGCTCATTTGAAGGAAGAATCCGAGGCTTACACAGCGGAACAGTTGGAAGAATTGAAACAGCATTATCTGTCGAAAAGCCTTTATATCAACTTTCCGACGACGACGGAATACACAGATTTAAAAAGTGCGATCGGCAATGGTACAGTAGATTCGCGAGTCAGCTACAAAATCGACATCGGCAGCAAAAACATCCTCAACTTGGGCAAATTGCACTCAGCCAACAAATTTCTCGATCGCCTTTACGAAGTTTACCACAAAAACACTGGCGAAAAGCTAGCAAAACCGACATTCGACATCACCTTAGACGAACCTGTCGCCTTCGCACACAAAACACTGTCATCCCGAACCAAAATCACCAAAGTTGACGACTTGATGAAACTGATTTTCGACGAGTTTTTGGGGTTAGAGAATAACGGAATTGTGAGCGCTACTTTAGCAAAAGTAGGTGCAGACAGCTTGCTGCGGCTTTTGCAAGCGAAATGGCAAGAAAAAGATGTCAAGCGAGATGAGTTTGTCGCTGCTTTAGCTAGTGCAAACGAGCGACTGGAAACCTACGCCGAAAAAGTGTACAACGAAAAAGTTTCCCCGCTAGTTTTCTACATCGGTTCTACCGGACTTATCCCCGATGAAATGGAGGCAAAAGCGGCGACTGCTGAGGAAATAAATTCTAAATACAGCAACTTGCAATTTTCTAAAGATGAGCAAGAGGGGATGTTTTTTGAAGTCGGCGATTGCATTATTAGCGTCTACGCTAAAAATGAGTATTTCACGGTAGGAAAGTAGCAAACAGCTTAAAAGTTCGTAGTGAGGACTTTAGTCCTTCCCCCTCAAAATCCAAGGACTGAAGTCCTCACTACAAACACGGAATGGTAAAGTTCGTAGTGAGGACTTTAGTCCTTCCCCTCAAAATCCGAGGACTGAAGTCCTCACTAAAAACATTTTTTGTTACGGGTTATTTGCCAGATTTGATATTACTTAAAACGGAATTTCCTCATCTTCATCTTCCACAGTTTTAGCCGTCATCCGCCAACTAGTAATATACTCAATTTGCACGTCAATTTTGTTAATTGTTTCTTTTAATTGTTTCTGGATATATTGAGTCAACGTCACCATAAAATCTAACTCGACTCCCACAGATAACGCAAGTTTTGCCAAGCTAGCAAAATCAACTTTCAAAATCGAGGAACTGGATAACTTAAAATGGGGAGTATTTCCCTTATTTTGTACCAACATTGCTTTTTTAATGCGCTCTTTCAAATGCTCAACTTCTGAATCGAGCAACTTCCATTCAGGCAAAATTTCTTTGTACCTTTCTCCCAATGCTGTTAAATCCTCGCTAGCCGGTTCCGGCGCAACTTTCTTAGTAGATTTCCGGCGCTGCTGTACGTTGGAATTCAACCGCCAACTCGCAATATCCTCAACTTCCAAAGATGGATCTGTTATTATTTCTCCTAACTGTTTTTGAATTTCTTTCGTCAGCGTCACCGGAAAATTTAACTCAATCCCCTCAGTTTGTGTGAGTCTTGCTAGGGTGATAAAATCAACTTTCATCGTTATAGAACTGGAAAGCTCAAAATAAGAACTATCTTTGAGCTTTTGGGCTAGCATCCCTGTTTTAAATCGTTCTTTCACTTCAGCAATTTCTGAATCTAGCGGCTTCCACTGAGATTCTATTTCCTGATATTTTTCACCCAATGCTGTCAAGTTTTCCGTGGCGGGTTCGGGGTAACATTGGGCAAGGATTTCTAGCAGACGGCGATGTACTTGAACTAAATAAACCGCGTCCATCTTGGCATATTCTAGCTGCTTTTGGGCCAGGGGACGCTTTGCCCAATCGCCGCCCTGTTCGGTTTTATCTACATAAGCAATGCCGCAAAGTGTTTCTATTAAAGTTTTGAGCTGTCGGTTGGGTAATGGCAGAATGTAAGCTGGAATTTTTCTCGCCATTTTTAATGTGCAAGTGACATTTTGAGCGTCGTCGTTTCCCAGAAATCTGATGTCATAGCTGGCGTTGTGCAATACTTTTTCAATATTTGGATTGACCATGATTTGATTGATGAAATCTTTTGCCAATTCAGGTTTATCCAAAACATCTAGTAAAAAAGTTGCGTCTCCGGTCGCATCGGTGGAGTCGGCTAACACCTGAATCAGAGATAATCTGGGGTTGGATTTATAGTCTGCTATTTCTGTGTCAACCCACAGGATTTTAGCTTTGGAAATTTTAGCGATTAGTGTTTTGATGTCGTTTGCTGCTGTTAAATAAGGCATTTTTACAGACTTTTGCTATTAACTTTTTGATTCTATTATGCTATAGCAATTATCGGATCGATTGTCAACGATTTAAACGCCGGACACTGAATTGCGCTTCTTCGTGTCAACAAACACGTTAAACCCGCAGGGAAAGCAGGGGTTTCAACCCCTGGCGGACTGGCGGACTGGCAGATGGTCGGCTTAAGTTGACACTAATGGGAATTATGGTGTCCCTACAGATATTTTTTCAGAATTAGTATTAAATTTTGACTTGTCTTGGACGCAGAAATCGGGAATAGCCGATCGCACTTTTACCCTTGGGCAGTAAGGTGCGCTTCGGCGCACCCTACAAACTATCGCACTTTTACTCTTGGGGCGCTTCCTCAGATTCCGATTCTTCGATCGACTCTTCACCCGCAGCCGGCACCAAAGCCACAGCTACGATCGAATCATCCTCGTCCAACCGCTGCACCCGCACGCCAGTTGCTGTGCGAGATTGCGTGGAAATTGCACTCACAGCCTGACGGATAATAATACCTCGGTTGGTAATAATCATCAATTCGTCATCTTCGTTGACAATTCGCAGCGCTGCTACTTGATCCTTACCCTTTTTCGACTTGAATTTAGTAGCCGTCAATCCCTTACCCGCCCGTCTTTGCAGTCGGAATTGAGAAACTGGAACCCGCTTGCCGTAACCGTTGGTGGTGATTACCAAAACGCTAGGAACTTCGCTGCTAACTGCGGGAATTTCTTCGGCATCTTCGCCTTCAATTTCCTCAGCTTCCAGTTCTAATTCTTCGTCTTCCAATTCCACATCTTCTGTTTCCAATTCAGCAATTTCTGCTCCTTCAAATTCCGATTCTTCTGTTTCTAACAGAGCAATTTCTGCTCCCTCAAATTCCGAGTCGCCCGTTTCCAATTCAGCAATTTCGGCAACAATTGAACTCGGCAAAATGTCCATGCTGATCAACTCATCGCCCGATCGCAATTTCATGGATTTTACACCCCGCGTCGCGCGGCCGACTGGGCGCAACTGTTCGTGATTGGTACGGAAATGAATTGCCATACCTTGTCGCGTGCCGATGATAATGCTGTCACCAACTTTTGCTCTGCGCACCCAGCGCAATTGATCGCCTTCTTCTAGGGAAATCGCGATTAATCCGTTAGTGCGGATGTTGCCAAAAGCTGAAAGTGCGGTTTTCTTAATGTAGCCACCGCGAGTCAACATCACCAAGTATTCTTCGCTGGTGAATTCTGTGACTGACACCATAGAAGTGATTTTTTCTTCTATAGGAATCGGCAGCAGTTGTACCACGGGAGTACCGCGAGCCGTGCGGGAACACACCGGGATTTGATAAGCTTTGACAGAGTAAACTACGCCCCGATCGCTGAAGAACAAAACGCTATCATGATCGCAGCAGGAAAGGAAGTGTTCTACTCCGTCATCTTCTTTCATTTTCGCGCCTGCTTTGCCGCGAGTAGCGCGACTTTGGGCCTCGAAAGTGCTGACCGGCATCCGCTTGATATAGCCTTGCTCTGTGATTAGAATAATTGCTTGTTCGTTAGCAATTAAATCTCTTTCATCGATTTCTCCTTCGGCGTGTTCAATGACGCTGCGCCTGGGAGTGGCGATTTTAGTTTGGATTTCGACTGCTTCAAATTCGGCGATTTCTAAGATGCGTTCTCGGCGCGCTAAGATATCTTCCAAATCGGCGATTTTAGCTCGCAGTTCTTCGTGTTCTTGCTGAATCTTCTGCGCTTCTAATGCTGTTAAGCGCCGGAGCTGCATTTGCAAGATTGCGTCGGATTGCTGTTCGGAAAGACCGTAATTATCGATCAATTCCTGTTTCGCTGCTGCGGAGTCGGCAGCGGCGCGAATTAGGTGAATAATTGCATCTAAGTTGTCTAGGGCAATTAATAAGCCTTGCAAAAGATGGTCGCGTTCTTCTGCTTTGCGGAGTTCGTATTGAGTCCGGCGAGTAATTGTCTCAATGCGGAAGTCTAGGAAGACATTCAGGAATTGGGAGAGCGTCAGTAGTTGGGGTTCCCCATTTACCAGCGCTAACATATTGGCTCCAAAGTTGGCTTGGAGGGGTGTTTGTTTGTAGAGGTTATTGAGGACGACGCGGGGATAGGCATCGCGCTTGAGTTCGATCACGATCCGCATTCCGTCTCTGTCGCTTTCGTCGCGAATGTCGGAAATTCCATCTAATCTTTTGTCGTTGACAAGTTCGGCAATTTTCTCAATTAATGCTGCCTTGTTTGTTTGGTAAGGCAATTCGGTGATAATAATTGCTTCTTTGTCGGGGCGGCCGGGATGTTCGATGGTTTCAATGCCGGCGACTCCGCGCATGGTAATCGAGCCGCGCCCGGTAGTGTAAGCATCACGTATGCCACTTCTGCCGAGAATTTGTCCACCGGTGGGAAAGTCCGGGCCGGGGATGTACTGCATCAATTCCAGGTCGGTAATTCCTGGATTGTGGATTAGCGCTAAGAAACCGTCAATTATTTCGCCTAAATTGTGGGGCGGAATGTTGGTTGCCATCCCCACGGCAATCCCGGAGGAACCGTTGAGCAAAATTTGGGGGATGCGGGCTGGGAGTACGAGGGGCTCTTGCTGGGAACCGTCGAAGTTGTCGCCGAAATCAACTGTTTCGCAGTCGATGTCCCGTAGGAGGGCGTCGTGAGTCAGGGAGGTGAGGCGACACTCGGTGTAACGCATGGCTGCGGCGGGATCGTTGTCTACTGACCCGAAGTTGCCGTGGCCGTTGATTAGGCGTTCCCGCATGGAGAAATCTTGAGCCATTCGCACCAGGGCGTCGTAAACCGCTGTATCTCCGTGCGGGTGATACTTGCCCAGCACCTCCCCGACGACGCGGGCGCATTTGCGGAAAGGTCGATCGGGTGTCAAGCCCAATTCGTTCATGGCGTAGAGAATGCGTCGGTGAACGGGCTTGAGACCGTCCCTCGCATCTGGTAGCGCCCGACCGACAATTACGCTCATGGCGTATTCCAAGTACGATCGGGACATCTCATTACCCAGATCCGTCGGGATTATCCGCGACTCAGAGATAGTCATAGGTTGAAAAACTCCGTTAAAACTTTAAATTTGACCGCCATAAATCCCAAAAATGCGATAAAATCCATTTGGGTTCAGTAGAGCTGCCAAATATTGCAAATTACTCCTGAAATTATATCACAATTTGCCTTGAATTTTAGGGAAAAGTCGCCAGAAAAATTAATGCACAAAACCAGCACAATTGGTAATTTGGTAGTTGGTGATTTAGTCATCAATTGGCAAAACCTAGAAATGTTTTTTTAGGCGGTCGGCTTTGATGCTTCGATCGGTGTTTTTGACGACCATCTAAAAAAATAAAAGGGTTGCCCGATCGACATTTCAATTTCACTTTCGCGGGTTGCCGAATTGAAGCCAAGTAAAAATCTAAAATATAAAAGATCAACTCTAAAATCTGCTGATGCTACCCGTCATCTACTCCGAAGATTTCTTGCTCCACAAGACTGGAATGCTTCACCCAGAGCGACCAGAACGTTTAACGGCGATCGCCAATGCTCTTTTAGCTGCTCCCTGGGCCGATCGAATTGAGTGGCTACTACCCACGCCAGTAGCCGATCGCGAACCAGAACTGTTCTCGGCGATCAAAAAAGTTCACGCGCCAAGATACCTCAAAGAAGTCGAACATTTGGCTCGTCGGGGAGGCGGCTACCTCGACGGCGATACGCCGATTTCTGCGGAAAGTTACGATGTAGCGCTGCTGGCTGCGAGTGCTTGGCTCGATGGAGTCGATCGAGTGCTCGCCAGAAACGAACCGGCTTTTGTACTCGCCAGGCCGCCGGGACACCATGCTGAGAGCGATCGGGCGATGGGTTTTTGCTTGTTTTCCAACGCTGCGATCGCCGCTCACTACGCCCTGGAACAGCCGGGAATTAACCGTGTCGCCATCCTCGACTGGGACGTGCACCACGGTAACGGCACTCAAGCTTTGGTGGAAAACTGCCGCCAAATTGCCTACTGTTCCCTGCACCAATCTCCGTGCTATCCGGGAACCGGAGATGCCGACGAGCGCGGCAGCTACGACAACGTGCTGAACATTCCCCTGTATCCGGGCGGCGGCATAGCTGAATACCTGAGCGCCTTTGAATCTCAAGTTGTGCCGTTTTTGTCAAATTTTGAACCGGATTTGTTGATTGTCAGCGCCGGTTACGACGCTACAGCCTCCGATCCGCTGGCGAGTATGACTCTGGCGCCGTCAGATTACGGTACTTTCACCGGATACTGTCTGCAAATCACCCGCCGCATCGCCTTTGGTTTGGAGGGCGGTTACGCGCTGAAAGAGTTGGCCGAGTCGGTTGTGGCGACGATCGACCGATGCCTCAATTAGCGGGAAAATTGGCAAGCGGGAAAATGACACGCTGAAGCGGTAATATCAAATCCGGTAGCATCCGAATTAATATTATCGGCGATCGGGACACGGCAGTGCCGTGTCCCTACAATTAGACACGGCAGTGCTGTGTCCCTAAAATCAGGACACGGCAGTGCCGTGT
>JAUBOH010000288.1:0-8854 GCA_036700145.1 Microcoleus occultus BM001215366 | reverse complement strand
GACTCAACGGACAGTTGGAAGCACGGGAACGTGAAATTTCAACGCTGCATTCCCAAGCTCAAGCCTTGCAGGCTGCTGTGGGTGAAAAGCAAGTTTTGGAATCTCAGCTAGCAGAAGTTCGATCGCAACTGAAAGAAGCCTCAGCCACAATCACTAATCTGCAATCTCAACAAAGAATCAGTGGCGCTTTAGAGGTTGACTTAGACGAACAGGTAACAGACGCTCAACTCATGATTGAGAATGAGACACTTTACGCAGATATTGGAGAATATCAAATAGAAATTGAGCAACTCAAAGCTCAACTTGCCGAGTTTTCAGTTGCCCAAGTAGTTCCTGAAAAAGCCAAAAAACAAAAAGCAGTAACGAGTAACAAATAACGTTTCTGTTTCTCAGAAACAAGAAACAATTGTGCTTCTTGTTTCTGAGTTTAGTAATCAAGTTAATGAGGGACAATCAATCATGCAAGAAGAAATCCAGTTGATGTTATCGGCGAGATTCCCGCTGCTGTGGGTGGTGTCGCCAGAGGAAGAAACGGCAGAAGAAACGTTATGTGCAGCAGCGATCGCCAAGAAAGCGCAAATTTACTTCTGGGATTTTGCCCGTGGCTGGAACGATTCAGGAGCGGGAAAAGGTAATCCAATGCAGGGTTTAGAGCGGATTAGTAAAGCTGCGGGACATAACTCTGTAATCTTTGTAATGAAGGATTTGGCTACCTTGATTGCGCCTGGTGCTAATGGGCAGATTGCGAGCAATCAGTTGCCGATCGTCCGCGAGATAAAAAATCTGGCCCGCGAGATTGCGCGCGATCGCCGAACGTTGGTAATTCTCTCCGACCAACTGAGATTGCCTGTGGAACTGCGGGAAGAAACGACGGTGGTAGATTTTTCATTACCCAGCATCGATGAGATTTCCGAGTTGGTCGATCGACTGGTTGAAGAAAAAATCACGCTGGTTGGTGAAACACGAGAACAGTTGCTGAAAGCCTGTCAGGGCTTAACAAGAGTAAGAATTGCGCGGGTGTTGGCAAAGTGTTTGGCACGGTCTAAAAAGGTGGACGAAACGAGCATCGATGCTGTGATTGAGGAAAAAAAACAGACTATCCGCGAGACAGGCATTCTCGAATTTATCCCAGCGCAAGTTGGTTTGGAATCTGTGGGCGGTTTGGAAAATCTCAAACAATGGGTGAAGGTTCGATCGCACAGTTTCAGCGACAAAGCCCGTGAGTATGGTTTGCCCAGTCCCAAGGGTTTGCTGCTAGCCGGCATTCAAGGCACGGGCAAAAGTTTATCGGCAAAAACTATTGCTGCGGAATGGAAATTGCCGTTACTGAGACTGGACGTGGGGCGGTTGTTTGGCGGGATTGTCGGTGAGAGTGAGTCGCGGGTTCGGCAGGTGATTAAGTTGGCGGAGGCGATCGCACCTGTAGTGCTTTTCATAGATGAGGCTGACAAGGCGTTTGGCAATATCAACAGCGGTGACGACGGCGATTCGGGAACATCGCGCCGGGTATTCGGCAGTTTGATTACCTGGATGCAGGAAAAAACGGCACCGGTGTTCATCGTACTGACAGTCAACAACGTAGAGATTTTACCCGCAGAGCTTTTGCGGAAAGGTCGAATTGATGAGCTATTTTTTGTTGGGTTGCCTAGTCCAACAGAACGTGAGCAAATTTTCCAAGTTCACCTCAAGCGTGTTCGTCCAAGTCGGGATTTTAACCTAAAGTTATTGGCATTTAGCACAAAAGATTTTTCTGGTGCTGAGATTGAGCAAGTTATCTACGAAGCGATGCAGCACGGATTCAGTCGTGGAGAAGATTTTACGCAGGATGATTTGCTTTCGGCGATCGCTGAATGTGTTCCGCTAGCTCAGATTGCTCAGCCACAGATTGAAGCTTTGAAAAGTTGGGCAGTGCGATCGGGCACTAAATCCGCGAGTTTTCAATACTCAGAAGTCCATCAGCCTGAACTGAGAATGTTAGAAGTTGATAACAATTAAAGAGAATCATGCCTGAAACACCCGAAGTATCCGAAACATCTGAAACGAAAGCTTTGACTAGCGAAGAAATGAAAGCTTTTGTGGAAGGATTAGACTTCTATCTAAGTAGCGATTTGCCAGAAGAAGAGAAATTGGCTTTTGCTTTAAAAATAGTTCAAGATAATTTAGCTAAATCTGAATCGATCAACCAGCAAGGAAGTTGACAACAATTAAGGATTACTTATGGAATTTAAAGATTTTGTCCATCCTTTGTCAGCCCTAGAAACTATCGACACTGACGAAGGAAAAACGGAAGTAATCAATAGCTGGGCATTTGCATCAGTTATTTGGTCAACAGTCCTTGTTGGCCACAAAAATGCTTTGATTTTGGTCAATGAGGTGTTTCCTGATAAAAGCAAAATTTCTTTACTGATTTTGCGTTCCAAGCAGGGAGATGAAGCAGCAACTAGAGAAGCGATCGCAATCATAGCATTTGCGCTTGATGATAAAATTAAGGAGGCATTTGAAGGCTAATCTTACGCTTCGCTTTAAGGCGGTGCGAGTCAAGCGTAGTCGTTCGCTTCGATTTAAAGCGTTTTGAAACTTGCCAAATTTTAGAAATGAAACTCAAACAAACCAAGCAATGCAAAACTTGTCCATGGAAAAAGTCAGCCACTGTTGCTGATATTCCTAATTATTCCGTTGAAACTCATGAGGATTTGCGAGATACGATTGCTGATGAGACTGGAAATGTGGATCAGATTGAGTCCAAAATCTTGGGCGTAATGACTTGTCACAAATCAATCAAATCAATGTGTGTTGGCTGGCTTCACAACCAGCTAGGCAAAGGCAGTAATGTCCCTTTACGGGTGCAGATGATGTACTACTCAAATGTGAAAGAGATTGAGATTGATGGCGAACAAAAAGACAGCTTTGATGAGACTTTTACTTAGGCAATGCTTTCGCTTCCCGTTGTTGATTCTTTCTTTTCAAGTAATGAAATACCAAGCAGATGATAAAACCGGACAGTTAAAGCTAGCGATCGCCCTTGACCTAATCCCTGGACTGCCACCAATCCAAAACATCGACTACAAGCTGATAGTTTGTGACCCACCTTGGAATTTCACTTTAAGAGAAACTGATGCTAGTCACCGAGGCAGATGCCCTTATCCAAGCATGAGCGACGCAGAAATTCTGCAACTGCCGATCGGTTCCATCGCACATCAAAACTCATACCTGCTGCTGTGGGTTACAAACAATCATTTACCGCTCGGTTTCTCGTGCCTCAATTACTGGGGCTTTGAATATCGATCGATATTCACTTGGGTCAAAACCACCAAAGCTAGCACTGAAGAAAGTCCCAAAGCTTCGATCGGTATCGGGCATTATGGCCGGAACTGCACTGAGCATTTTCTGGTAGCTACCAGAGGAAAGCCCGGTTGCTTGACAAACCACGGTTTGACCAACATTCCGAATACCATTTTCGCCCCTAGATCAAAACATTCCGAAAAACCTCCAGAATTCTGGACAGTTGCCGATCGACTGGCTGAGAAATTGGGTGGTTCGAGAATTGAGCTATTTGCTCGATCGAGACGCAAGGGTTGGGATAGTTGGGGTCAAACAAGTTAGTTAATTTGAGCTTCGCTGGTCAGTAATTAGCATCAATTTCAGCGCATTTACATGGGAGTTGCGCCCTACATCACATTTAATCAGGTAATAGCAATGGTAGATGCCACATACCCCACAGAATATGACGCGGTACTCGGCAATCAAGTCTCGGTTCCCGTCGGTGCTGCGGTACTTGGAGGTCTATTCGGTGTCAGGAGTCGTTTAGCGTCACCTCACTTGATATCCCAAATTGGTGCCATCTCTGAAGCTTCCAAATATGGTGAGGCTGGTTTTGATTTAATTATTCAGTTTTTGCAATATAAGTCGATCGACCCAACAGTAAAAAGTGCTGGAAAATCTTGCGTTGCTTCAATGTTAAAGGATACTCTAACAACCGATGATTTGGGATGGTATCTTGTTGGACATCGACAGTTATACCCTCAAAGCAAAATAGATACTTTGCGATTAGCTTGTCGCAAACTTCTTGCTTACATAGACACATTGTACGGCAAAAAGAAATGGTATTTGGCGGGAGGTTACAGTTATATTACTTTTTCTCCAGTTCAAGATTGGGATTTTACTCAAGGGAAAAGAAGAAAACTAAGTAATTCACTAAATTATTTAGTACAAATTCTTTCAGCAGAAAAGATGAGAAGAGTCAGAATTTTATGCTTTGTTTTCTACTGTCAAATCTATTATGATGTTTCTAAAGCCTATAAAAAGGAGATATCTTTCAGTGAGTTCGACGAATCCCTTGAATCAATATTATCAAGTCAAGGGATTTATCACAGCTTACTTCCTCTATTTGAATATAGTTTGTCAGAATTAGTTTCTTTATCCTTCCAAGATTTGATTGTTGAGTAAAGTATCAAGGAAATTCATGAAAAATCAGCTTGATGAAGTATCGATCGAACAAGTAGCCTTAGTTCGTTGTGTTGCTAGTATCCTCTACACTTCAATCCATCGACAGTATCGACTGTTTCCAGTTTTACCGATATTGCCCTGCCCCGCTGTCAAACTTTCAGGAGACATTATGGCAAAACAATTGAGCAAAAAGTCTGTAATTTTAGGTTTAGCAAGTTTGACAATTGCGGGACTTGCCTATGTTGTGAATGTGAAAAAAGAACGAGCAGAAATTGATAAATACTTGGATGAATATCAAGAAGAAGCTTATTCGTAGCTTGCGGGCGCGTAGCGCATCGGACAGTAAGAAGAAAACTATCAAAGGTCAAAATAGCTAATGCTTTCGCTTTCGGGATTTGATTTTTATTGGTAATCAAATGGAAGGAATTAACATTTGGTCGGGATGTGAAATTGGCATTGGCGCAGCTCTGACCAATCCCACAGAGCGAGCTTTCCGAAAGAACAAAATCAAAAATCACTACCCGGTAACATTCAATAGTGTGAGGTTCGGTGATGCTGAATCAGCATATCAAGAATACAAAACTAATGAATTGCAACAAGATATCGAACTAATGACCGAAATCATTGTTTGCAAACTCAATCAACATCCTCGACTAATTGAGGGGATTGCACGGCGAGGCGGTGTTGAATGGCTGGAACGATGCTGTCACATTGTTGGGGTAAAAAACAGTCGATGGGAAGGTCGAGGAGTGGAAAGCAACTTTATCTTGTGTTTGATTTACGCTTACCAAATCTGTACTAATTAGCGCGATTACTGGGTCGCTCCCGGTTTAAAATTATGTCTGAAATTAAGTACGCGATTTGCTCTGCTTATTATTCGATCGGAAATGCCACAGAATACTTTGGAATACTTTGGATAGGTGATGATCATTGGGTCACTGAGTTTGAAGACGCAGATTTATTTGACGAGTCAACTGCTCAAAACGTTCTTTCAAACATTCAAGCAGTTGAAAAAGATGGAATAGATACTCGTTCAATCTCAATTATCAAAGTCTTGTACAGCGATGACAGCGATTAATTGTCTGTGCTTCGCTTTCGGGCTTTGGTGTACTTTTGGGGAAAATTAACGAACATGAAACTTACAACTGAACAAATCAAATCAATTCTTGCTGGTGCAGAAGAATCTCTACGACTATTGCAGAGTCAACCAGAATATCAAGCAATTGAAAATAGTGATGATTTTACGACTGAGAATGATTTAGTTTTGGGAGACGCGATTCAAAGTTTGTCTGAGATTTATCAGGCGATCGTTGAGTCAGAATTAGCATTTTAATTAGTGGATTGCCGGGTCACTCCCGGCTAAAAACATGGAATCTGTATTGATTGAGTGGAACCCGCCAAGTGCATCCCATTTACCAGCTAATTGGTCGATTAAGGAAATCGGTGATGATGGCGGAATGTACAAAAGTCGTGACGGTTTAGCAGTGATTATTTCGTGTTCGATCGAAGAAGATGGCAAACCTTGGGTTCATCTATCTGTGTCTCGTAAAAAATCAATACCAACTTGGGTAGATTTGGTCAATGTCAAGGAAATTTTTCTTGGTAAAGATGCGCTAGCGATTCAGATTCTGCCTTCACGTTCAGAATACATTAATGTTCATGAATTTTGCTTGCATCTGTATCAATGTTTGGAAGACCAACCGATTCCAGATTTTCGTAAACTAGGAACAATTTAGGTTGATTATGAAACTCAATCGCAACGACTTAAGAACCTATCCAGTCCAGGAAAAACCATGCAAAACTTGCCCCTTTGCTGGGAAAACACCATTACCTCTTTCAGAATCAGATTTGGTAAGGTATTACCAAAACTTGCTCGGTAATGGTCAGCATTTTTGCCATAGCGTTGATAATAAGAAAATTTGTAGGGGCGGTAGAAATATACAACTCAAATGGCTTTGTGCGATCGGAATGCTTGATACATCAACAGATGAAGCGTTCGACAAAGCTGTCGGGCGGAGCTCTTTTATGAAGAGGGTTGGGATAGTTGGGCTGAACTTAATTAGTGCTTCGCTTTAAGAGATTGATGTTGCGCGAGATTATTATCATGTTTTACGTTTTGATTAATTCCGCTGGCATTCAAGTTCGAGAATCCGAAGAAATGCTGACTCTCAAGGAAATGCAAAATTTGGTTGGCATTGAAGGTGAACCAGCTTACATAGAAGTGGCTTCTTACAAAAGCTTCTCGGATAAGTCGTTAGCCATGCTCTGTGATGATGAATTTTTGATGAAGGAATGTCAGCCGACTTGTATGACAATCGAAGGTAATGTGATTCATGGTCAAGTTTTGGTTTTGGGCACTAACAAAGCAGCAGAAGATTTTGGCTTACTCAGTCAACAACAAGTTGAAATAGTCAAATCACAGGCACGGTTGGTACGTCGTAAATAAAGCGTTTTGCTGGGTCGTTCCCAGCTTTTATCTCATGCACGAATGCAAAATCACATTTGGCAGACTACTTTGGAGTGCAAGAAGAAATCGCAGAATTAGTCAATGCGATCTGTGCAAAATAATTAACAACGAATATCATCACTCCATAGATTATTGCAAACTTTCAAAAGTTGAGAATAATGGGGTTGAAATAAAATCCACTGAGTACGATTGGCTAATTCCAGTAATAGCAAAAATCTTTGATGCTGATACTGAATGGCTAGAACAAATTCGTCAACAAACTGAACTTGAGCAGCCATGACCTACAAAACTGTTTACTTACACCGAATAATTGCCGAACAAACTCTCGGTCGTAGCTTGCGGGGCGGAACGCCATCGCTCAGAACAGGTGAAATTGTTCATCATCTTGACGAAGACAAAACCAACAATTCACCCGAAAACGCAACTACATCGAACTGCACCGGCGCTATTCTCTTGATGTGGCTGTAGGGATTGCTGTCTGGTTTGGAGCGCCGATTAATCGCAAACAGCGGTTGAAGTTGGAGTCATAGCTGATTTACAAATGGCGGTCGCCCTTTAACAAAGAATGCTGGCAGTGGTGGGGGCAGCCGTTTGGTAAGTGAAACTGCTGGAATTTGGTATGTTAAAGTTAGAAACCGTATAGGAACAATCAGCTATCTCCGAATCAAACATGGATCGATTTGAATTTCAGCTAGCAATGCTGCAAAAAGGAGCAGAGGAACTAGAGAAAAAAATAGCTAACTTCACAACAATTATGATGCAATTAAAAACTGCGGCAATTACCATTTGGGTAGCGTTGATCGGTTGGGTGTTTGCCAGCAAAATAGCTGCGTTGGTTCCGCTGGGATACGTTATAATTTTTGGTTTTTGGTTTTTAGAAGCTACCTACTGGAGGGTGCAATTTTATTACATACAAAGAGCCGCTGAAGTTACCGAATTCTTGAATGATGAAAGGGCTTTAGATGAAAGTTTTAATACTCGTTCTATACCGTTCGGTCTAGTTCACCCGCTCGGTTCTTTGAAAATATTTAAAATGCCTTCTTTAGGTCGAGCTATGTGCGCTCCATCAATCTATATTTTTTATACATTTTTGTTTGCTGTTAATTCGGTCGTTTGGTTGATAAGTCTTAAAATAGCTCTCTAACGGGGCAAGATCCGAAGGTGCGATCGACCGAACAATATCTTTCATCCCAACTAACTAGAAGTAGACGCATCGCCACCACCTATGAAAAAGTATCTCAATCTCGCCACCGCCCTCATCGCCTCTCTCAAACCCAAATCTCAATCACCCGCGATCGACACTTACGGTGAATCCACGCTTAACCAAGACGAGCAGCAAGCTCTCATGGAATCGCTCTTTGCTAGTTTGATGGGTGTTGGCTACTTCGGCAAAGCTCACCTCATCTGGGGGGACGATCGGAACAGAGAAAAAGAGATATTCACGGCATTGATGCGGCACGAACCAATCTTTCTGTACCGCCAGGGAGCGCGACCTTCACCAACAGTTGAAGGATATGGCTGGCGACTGATTGGCGAACATCCGAGTTTGCGGGTGTATCAGTTGCAGGTGGAAGTTGAAGGAGATTGAGGACGATCGACACTGTAGTAGAGGATTATTACTTCAGGAGGTAGCCCTTTACAAAAAGCCAATCTCAGCTTGACTTCTTCTCTTGTTCTGGGTTCTGAGCGAATAAAGCTTGGATATCAGCACGCAGCCCGAGGATTTTTTGGCGGAGCGCTTCAACCGTATTGGGGTAAATGAGCAGTCGTACAGAAACTTACGCTAAGGCTGAAAGTTTTACTGGATAAGGATTATGGGAACTACTTTTTTTGTCTCTCAAAAACTTAAAGAGTTAAAAATTAAACTGTACCAATTAGAGCATAGATTTTTTGGTACAGCTTTTTTGTACGGCACAGTAAGGATTTGAGGCTTTTAAATTT
>JAUBOH010000287.1:0-8948 GCA_036700145.1 Microcoleus occultus BM001215366 | reverse complement strand
TGTCACTGATTCAACGCCTGTGTTGAGCGATAATATCTTTGCTAAACGCCGTCAACAACTGGAAAAACTAGAGCCGCCAGAACATCCAGAATTGGAAGAGTTGCAAAGTGCATTAGTGCATTTATCAAAAACAAACCCAAAAGCCAAACAACTAGACGCAGAAATCAAAATATTTCTAGGATGGAGTAGCGACAAGCCTGTAAAGCCAATTCAGCCCGATTTAGCTTGGATAAAAACTATAGCAGCTTTGGGAAATCGCACCAAAGAACTAGATACAAGTATAAGCAACTATCAAGCAGGAACCGACTTTGAGAATATAGTGCGCGATAGCCTTGAGTTTTTGGGATTTACAATAGATTATGCTCACAAAGGTGGTGCTGGTGGTTTAGATTTATTCTGCTCAAAACCTTACCCTCTCGTTGGTGAGTGCAAAGCGGGTAAAAAAATTCCTAATGATACAGCAGTTCAATTGCTGAATTTAGGAACCCTACGTCTGAGAGATCCAGCATTACTCAGAAGAGTCACTAAGCTGATTATTGGCCCTGGTGAACCTACCCCGCAACTTAAGGATGCAGCACAATTACACGGTATGGCGATTATGAACCCTGAGACGCTTGAAAAACTGGTTAAACTTCAAAGCAACTATCCTAACTCGGTGGACTTATTTAAACTGAAAGAATACTTGAAACCGGGAAAATCTGATGATGAAGTTGCTAAATATATTGAGCAAGTTGAACAAGAAATTAAAGTGCGATCGTACATAGTTCAGCTAGTAAAAGACTTTTTGGAAAGAACAAGATCAGAAAGTGTTGAGTTTAATCAGCTTCACGGTGCTTATGCCTTTTCTATGTCGCCCCAACCTTTAAACTATGAAGCAATGCACGAAATTTTAATAGAACTTTCCTCACCATTGACGGGTTTCTTAGGGCGAATTCAATCAGATAATTTAGGGCGCGATCGCTTTTATTTCCTGCGCGACTTGCCGCTAGATGACTGAGATTCGTCAAGGTCGATCGCACTTCATCCAATCCCTTAAACAGTATCAGGATCTACACCCAACTCTCGCAACCTCGCCGCCAACCTTTCAGCTTTCTGCAATTGAGCTTGTTCTGCCTTAATTAACTCCTCTATCAATGGCGGGTTTAGTATTTCATCCACCGATAAAACCAGATCGGGAAATACTACAGACACAATTTCCTCACCAGGCAAGAAATCTGTATGCGTGTAACCATCTTCACCTTCAATAAATGCTAAAATCCTGATTTTTTGCTTCCCACATTTAGGGTCAACAATGCAATATTCTGGCACATTCGCTAATTCATACTGGGCTCGTTTGATTACGTAATCTGCCCGTCGATCTTCACTCACTACCTCTACTACTAATAGCGGTATTTCTCCTAAGTCAAGGATGCCTGAACCAGGCTTGGCAAGTATTTGTTCCCACAAACTTTGAGTGCAGACAAGTACATCGGGAATGCAAGATGTAGCATCTTCTGTTCTCACTCCTACAGAAGTTTTTACTACTAAGTCAAGATTGTGAGCAGCTAGGTAACGCTGCAATTTGTAAACTAAATATTCACAGATGCTTGTATGTAAGGCTGTCGCTGTTGCCATTGGTATTAATTTGCCTTTGTACAGTTCGTATTGTACATCAGGATCTCCTTGATAAACTCGGTATTCTTCAAAGGTTAAAGTAGGAGAAGTATCTGTTTGCTTTTCTTCTAAAACTGGGGCGATCGATTGAGACATAGGTTTTGGTATGAGTTTGCCTTGATACAGTTCCTATTGTAGATCGGATTACCATTTGGGCGATCGCCTCAACAAAGCTGTAGCCGCCTCACTGTCGAGAGGTTTAGAGAAAAAGTACCCCTGACCGTACTCGCAGCCGATCGCCCGCATTTGAGCCAATTGGACGGCGGTTTCGACACCTTCTGCCACTACCTCCATCCCCAAACTGCGGGCCAGCATGACGATCGCCCGCACGATTTCCAAATTTTCGCCCATTTCCCCGACCCGACTGACAAAAGAGCGATCGACCTTCAAAATATTAATCGGGAACCTGTGCAAATAACTCAGAGACGAATAACCAGTGCCGAAATCATCAATGCACAGCCCGATCCCCAACTCTCTCAACTGCGAAAGCATCGCCGCCGCCGCTTCCCCATCTTCCATCACCACAGTCTCAGTAATCTCCAACTTCAAACAGCGAGCATCAACACCCGTTTCCAGCAAAACTTGCTTAATTTGCTCGATCGACTCTGGTTCCGAAAACTGCCTCCCGGAAAGATTTACTGCGACTGTCAACCGCGAATTTCCCACAGGTAAATTCAAACTCTGCCACTTAATAATTTGGCGGCAGCTTTCGTTCAAAACCCACAAACCCAAAGGCGTAATTAACCCAGTTTCCTCCGCCATCGCAATAAATTCCATCGGGGAAACTACACCCCGTTCCGGGTGCAGCCAGCGCACCAGCGCCTCAAATCCGATCACCGAGCCGCTTTTCAAACAAACAATCGGCTGATAATAAACAGTAAAAGGACATTCCAATTGAGGAGGAGCAAATTGTGATTTCGGACGCTCTAGCTTCCAGTCTATTTCGCAGAATGGGGAGTTCTCCCCCGCGGGCAGACCTGCAAAATCCACTATTGAATATGTCAAATTGAGTTCTTCAATCGACTGCCGCAAATCGTGTTCCAAGTTCATCAAAGCCACAGCCCGAGTGTGCATCGAACTTGTAAACACTTCGTAGCGAGCTTTCCCGAGAGCTTTTGCTCGGTACATCGCAATATCAGCATCGCGCAAAATATCTCCCGGCCACTGATATTTGTCGGTACTCAAAGCAATGCCGATGCTAGCAGTAATTAAAACTTTATGACCTTCCAAATAAAGCGGTCGTTCGATCGCCCTGAGAATTTCCTTTGCTTGGGCGATCGCCTCATCCACACCTTCAATTTCTTCCAGCAAAATCACAAACTCATCTCCGCCCAGACGAGCCGCCGTATCGCCGGGGCGCAAACAAGTTAAGAGACGGCGAGCGACAGCCACCAATAGCCGATCGCCCGTGCGGTGTCCCTGACTGTCATTAATCACCTTAAACCTGTCCAAGTCCAGAAACAGCACCGCAAACTGATAGCTCGGATTCCGTTTCGCGCGGGCAAAAGCTTGTCCCAACCTGTCAGTTAGCAAAGCCCGGTTCGGTAACTCCGTCAGCGCGTCATGCAAAGCATCGTGCAGCAATTGGTCTTCAGCCACCTTGCGCTCAGTCACGTCGTGACAGTTAACCACAATTCCCCGCACCGAAGGTTCCGAGAGCAAATTCGTCGCCACTGCTTCCAACACGCACCAGAAACCGTCCTTGTGGCGCACTCGGTATTCCGCCAATCCCAGCCCAACTCTCGGCATTTGGATGACACCTTTGAAGACTTGATCCACCATCGGCAATTCATCGGGGTGAATCAAGTCAAATACAGAGCGGCCGAGGACTTCCGCCGTCGGGTAGCCCAAAATCCGCTCTTGGGAAGGAGAGACATAGCGGCAAAAGCCTTTCTCGTCGAGAATCACAATAATATCTCTAGCATTTTCAATCAGCGATCGAAAGCGCTTCTCGCTTTGTCGCAGCTCTTGTTCGGTGCGCTTGCGATCGGTAATGTCGGTATTCATATAAATCAGACCGACAATTGTCCCTGTGGGGTCTTTAATAGCATCGGCCCGCAGCAGCACTTGTAAAATCTCGCCACTTTTAGTGCGGTTGGTAACTTCACCAGACCAAGAATAACCCCGGGCGATCGTGTCGAGTATCTCCGAGGCGACGGAGGAGTCAGTAAAAACTGCCGATATACCTCCAGCGAGTTTAAATTCCTGTGCGGTTTCCCATTCAAATAGCTGAGAAAACGCTGGATTTTGATAGATGTGAGTCCCCGAAGCATCGCTGATCCCGATCGCATCGCTCGAACTTTCCACCGCCTTGCGAGTCAGCACCAGAGCTTCTTCTGCCCGCTTGCGCTCGGTAATGTCAATTCCTACCAGACAAGCTGCGTTGCCCCGATCGTACTTTTGAGCCACAATCAAATAGTGTCCCGCCGACTCTCCGCCGGGAATTTTCACCTTAGCGCTGAGTTCTTTAACCGCTTCTGTAGCGCCCCCGGCAAAAAACTCCACCACAAAAGAGTGAAAATCTGAGCTAGCGCCCAGAAAACCGATATCTTGACCGACAAAGGCCGACGGTAACAAGCCGTGCAGTTTTGCTAAGTGGCGGTTGACGCCCAAATAGCGCAAATCCGAGCTAATCCAAGATACTATGCCCGGGACTGCTTCCAAAATAGTTTGCAGTTGGTCATTAGCTTGCTGTAATGCTTCCTGTACTTCGATGCGTTCGGATAAGTCGGACTGAGTTCCGACGAAGTGAGTCAAATTACCGCTGTCGTCTAGCACGGGAGATAGCGATAATTTGTTCCAGAAAGGAGTGCCGTCTTTGCGGTAATTTTTGATTGTTACCTGCAATGCTCGACCTTCGCGCAAGGCGTCGCGGATGTTAGCTATTGTAGTTCGATCGGTATCGGGGCCTTGCAAAAATCGGCAGTTACGCCCCAAGACTTCACCGGCGCAGTAACCTGTCATCCGTTCAAAGGCCGGATTGCAATAAATTATCGGACAGTCGGGTGCATTGGCGTCAGCAATGACAATGCCGCTGCTAGTAGCTGCTAAGGCTCGATCGCGCAGCCATAGTGCTTCTGACGCAGTATGGCGATCGGCATCCCCCACTTCACCTAAATTAGAAATTGACTGGTTCTCGCGATCTCCCATCAGCCGAAGTTTCAAGCAAACCTTTACAATTTCCGAGTTGTTTCTTACTTTAACGTTTTTCACGACTCGCGCCACGTAAATTGTATCTCGGCATTTAAGTAAGCGGGATTTAACCTTACTTGTTAATTGTATTTTCTACGCTTGCTGTTGGGCATTTAAACAGCACATCTTCAATTGAGCGAGTGAAAAACCCTCAATTTCTCTCCCCTGTGACCCTCACCCCCTCACCCCCTCACCCCGAATCCCCGCGCGCCAGCAATCGGGATACCCAGCAGCTTATGAAAGCAGAAGTCGCAGCTTGACCGATCGGCGGCGCAACATTAATTAACGGCTTTCGTTCCGCCTCCTCCCATTACTGTCGGAAACTAGCCGTTCCATTTTTCAATCGCGCGCGACGCTGCAAAAGTTCGGGAGTTAAAGTTGGCCTTTGCGCCCTCGCTTCTGTTTGACATGAGAGCGCGGTTAACTTAACTCTCTTAGCGTCTTGGGTTGCTTTTTTAACTGTAAATTCTACCTGTTTGGCTTCTTGTTCTGCTATTTGTTTGGCTTAGATCCAGATCTAAGCCAAAATCGATCGAGGATACATCTCTGACTATCACCCCGTAAGGCGTTAAGGGATTTTTGAGAGACTTGTCAATTGCTGTTTTGAGTTATGTCCGTTTAGTAATAACTTTTTAGGCATTCTTTTTTTAGAGTCCTGAACGCATGAGTGTTTAGAAACCGGGGAAAGATGGACGAAAATACGCACGGTAGACCGCACCCAGGCGTAAAAAACCAAGGTGATGGGCCCCTAAGTATAAGTTTTGTTTGAGAAGTTGTCGGTTTGAACACTTCCGAAATTGCCGGACTAATAATGCTATTGACAATTTGTTATTTGTCTCCTAGCTGTTGAAAAACTTGGTTGACTTTTGCGGTCAATGTCCCAGTTGATTGCGAATTACGCAGTAAATTTTGGCAAATCTTTTGATGGCTGCATCTGCTTTTAAGTCTGTTTTTTGTACCTGCACTCTCAGGGTTTTGACGCTTGTTGCGATCGACCTTGGAGAGTGGATGCCTTCATCTAAAATACCGTTCTGAACTTTGCCTCGATCGTCGCATCTGGCGTTACGCTGCGTTCCAGGGCGCCGACGATCGCATCTTGCGACGATCGACGATCGGGCATAAAACAGGACTATTCTGCGGGAGCGATGATGAATAAATGTTTCACTCATCTCGACAAAGAGGAGAATTTTAGATCGAGAAAAAGTGAATAGATAGCTCGATCGCTCGCGTGACAAACTCGATAGATGGCGCTCTGAGAGAAAAAGCTGGTCGCGAGAGCGAAACAATCCAATTTGCCATTAAATTTTTGGTAAAATTTAATGGCAAATTGGAGTGCGCGCAGCTAAAATCTTGGCGGGTTGGTGCAAGCACCAGCGAAAGATTGAATTTCAGTCGGAGGCGTAGAGACTCTATTTGTAGAATCAGCCTGCGCCCGCCTTACTCAAGCCTCCCGAGTCTAAAAAAAGACTCATTGTGCAGGTAGTGAATTTATAGCGACAAACGATAAAAATCCGAGTTTAAAAATGCCAAAAAATAAGTTAAAGTTAGATGAGAACGGTTGAATAAAGATGTCTAATGTTGCAGCGACACCCTTGGCCCCAGACAATTGAAGAGGCGATCGCCATTCAAGAACAGCTTCGGTCAGAGGTAATTACCGAAAATCAACGGTTAACAGTTCGGTACGTCGCAGGCGTAGATGTCGGCTACGACAGTGTAGACGGCGTATCGCGGGCCGCTGTAACAATTCTGAGCTTTCCCGACTTGCAGTTGCAGCAGCAGGCTGTAGTCCGCAGTCCTACAGCTTTTCCTTACATTCCCGGTTTCCTGTCTTTTCGAGAAGTGCCGGCAGTCCTCGACGCTTTAGAAAATATCAGTTTGAGACCAGACTTGATATTGTGCGACGGTCAAGGACTAGCCCATCCCCGCAGGTTCGGTCTTGCCTGCCATTTGGGGGTTCTGACAGGAATTGCGACGATCGGAGTTGCCAAAACTAGATTTATTGGAGAACATTCAGAAGTCGGGTTAGACCGGGGCAGTTGGCAGCCCTTGCTGCACGAGGGATCGACGGTAGGCGCAGCACTTAGGACGCAAACAGGCGTAAAACCGATTTATGTTTCGATCGGTCATAAGGTAGACTTGATAAGTGCGATCGAGTACGTCCTGCGCTGCGCCCCGAAATATCGCTTGCCAGAAACAACTCGATCGGCAGACAAACTAACATATCCGATAACTGACCAGCCCCGAAGGCATCAAAAAAATGAAAAGTAAAAAGACAAAAAAAGCATCCCTCTTTGGACTTTGAATTTTTGAGGTGTCGCCGACGGAGAGTCCAAAAATCCTCTGAGTGTATCGCCAATCAGCTTTCGGTTCCATCCTTCCAGCGAACTAAAGAATGACTATACCTGAGAAAGAGGTATAAAAGTTGGGGGATTTCTAGAATGATTGAAAGACAGCAACCTGCTTAAAGATTGGCGGATCTAACCATAGTCCGGGCGTGAACTATTTTTAGTTCACATTTGTAAATTATGAAACAGTCATTCTGGGACTTAAACCACAAGTTTAGATTCGTCAGATAACGTTTCATAATTTACCGTCTGATATCTCACCACTGACTGGGAGTACCCACTACAGCGGGAGGTAAAGGCGCGATGATCGAGCTAAAAAATCAGAAAAAACACAAGGAGACAGTCATGGCTGAGAAAAGCAAACGCGGATTCGCTTCTATGGACGCCGAAAAACAGCGCGCAATTGCTAGCAAGGGCGGAAAAGCTGCACACGAGAAAGGAACTGCACACGAATTCACCTCTGAAGAAGCCAGAGAAGCTGGTCAAAAAGGTGGCGAAGCTGTCAGCAGAAATCGCGAACACATGGCTCAAATTGGTCGCGAAGGCGGCCGGAAAAGCCGCAAGAGCGAAGCTTAAGTCTCTTAACGCTTTCCCTGCAACGAAAGATGGCTTTGTTGCAGCTTGAGAGTCACCACGCCTGACACGCGAGCGTTTGAGGAGGTGGGGCGATCGAATTTCCACAGGGAGTTCGATCGCCCCACCTCCAAAAATTGTGGCTAGCCCACCCAAGCTTCGCAACGCGGCGAAAACCTCGGTGCAATTAGTTTTTACCAATCGCTGGCAAATCTTTAACAAAGCTGCGTCAGGTCAATAGTTTTGCGGGAAAGAACAACTGACTCATGGCGAGTCAGTCTCTCAATAAAAGCAAATCAGAGCGCCAAAAGCCCCGAATTCGGGGCTTTTTTGTTTAGCTGCATAAAATATTTTCAGAACTTTAATCCAGTCCGCTTCAATAATTCTAATTAAGTTTGCAGTGAGGACGTTCGTCAGAAAAGTTAGATTAGTAATATTTATTCAGGAAACTACAGAATCATGACAAACCAGCTCACTTTAGCATGGACAGAAGCTGGGGTGCGTCAAACTCAGACAATTCAAAACGGACAGCCGACCAAAAATCCGGGAACCGTGAGGCTAGGACGCGACCGGGCGAAGTGCGATATAGTATTTTCGCATTCCTCGGTATCGGGGCTGCACGTCGAAATATTTTTCGATCGAGAATTGCAGGAGTATGTACTGCGGAATTTGCGTTCCAGCAATCCGCCGCTGGTAGACGGGAAATTTCTCGCCCAAGGCGAAGCAACCTTGAAATCCGACAGCCGCATCCATTTAGGCCAAGTGCAAATCGAAGTGGTTTCGGTATCTGCGACTGCGGTGGCGATTCCGCAGACGGTTTTGTTGTCCGCGCCTGCGGTGCAAAGTTCTTCCCCGCCGACGGGGCCTTCAAGCTACGGTTTGCAGTGTCCCAAGTGCAGTCGCGTTTCGCCCTACGCGCAGTTAAGTGCGGGGTGTCCGTGGTGCGGGACTTCTCTGGCGGCGGCGGCGAGTGTGGTGCTCTCTGGGTGAGGGTGTGAAAAAGGAAAATCGGGCGATCGGTCGGATTTTAGGTGCGCCACAGCACCCCGCACTTAAATAAGACGCGGAGCGCATTTGCCTTGCTTGCGCCCGATTTCTACGGAAAATATCAAGCTTAATAACCAGAAATCATATCAAATCCGGTAGCATCGGAATTAATATAACCCGAAATCAGGACACTCAAGA
>JAUBOH010000286.1:0-8982 GCA_036700145.1 Microcoleus occultus BM001215366 | reverse complement strand
CTATGAGGACTGAAAAACTCATCAGTCCTCATAGCGAGGACTTTCGCTTTGAGGCAGGGGTTTTAACCCCTGCTTTCCCTGCGGGTTTAACGTGTTTGTTGACACCAATGGGCAATGCCGTTTCCCTGCGGTTCGCAGTCAGGAGAGTATCGTATTTACTTTAAATCCAGCAAGCCGCTAGTTTTCAGCTTGGGATTAAACCGGATTTCTTCAGTTACACCGCGAACTTTCAGCAGCGATAAAATTTCATTTTCCACCCGCCGCGCTACATTTTTTAACAATTTATCTTTGGCAATTTCATCGGCGACGATACCTTCATAATTTGCCGTTTCTTGGGCAGTCATCACAGTTTTGGTGTCGATGGGATCGTTCCATTTTGCAGCATCGGCACCGTTACCCAGGGGCTGGGAACCGTTTTCGGCAATCCAACTTGATCGGATGCTTTCTAGGATAGTGCGGCTGGGCTTCTCAATAGTTTGGACTTTCAGCCAGTAACAATATTCGGTTTGGCGTACCAAATGCTGTTTGAGGCTGAGATAAGTATCGCGAGAATAGCCGACAAATTGCAGCACTTTTTCGCTGTCGAAAATCGCATAAACGCCGATTTTTCCTTGCACAAATTCTGGCAATTTGCCCTCGGAGTCAATGTAGGGAATGTATTCTAAGCTGGCCAGAGGCTGAATGTCTTCTGTCATCCGATTTTAGATTTTAGATTTTAGATTTTAGATTAAACCACAGATTAACCAGCCTTTACCTAATTATTGAAAACGCGATAAACGGCACAGAGGCGGCTGGGTTTAAATATTTTGGCTTGAAACATGAAGTTAGGCGGGACGTTGACGATCGCAAAATCGCTCGATTCGTGATACTTTTCAAATTCCGCAGGCATTCCCTTCGGCGTCTCGCTGCTGTAAGGGACTGGCTGAAAAAGTAACTCCGCAAACTCAATGCGCGAGCATTGCAATTGTACCGCTATTTGTTTGAGAAAGCTTTCACCGGTTAATAAACCGAACAGTGCAGTTTTAGCATCAGGTTCGAGGACAAAACTGCTATCGTAGCTTTCAATAATCTTGAGACCCATTTTCTGTATACTCCTGACAGACGGCGGTTAACGGTTATCGGTTAACTGTCGAGCGATCGACTCACCCTGAATTTTACCCTCTTACTGACCAAAGCAGAAAGTATTCGGCACTCGCGTCAACAAAAATATCGCAATCCCGAAATTTTGATAAATAGCCCTGATTTATTGCCCGATCGCTTTTATGATGTCGGTATCGGAATCTACCAGACTACGACTAAAAGGCTATGCAGAAGATCGAAGACGCATCATTCCCAGCTTTGAGAAGTTCCCCAAACCAGCCAGATTGGCTAGAATTGGCAGAATACGCCTCTATTGCCGGTTCAGCGATTGGCACGATTGCAGCAGGATTGTCGGGGCAAATTCTCTACGCTGCCGCCCCGCTAACTGCAGCACTATCGCTGAATCTCGCCAATCGCCAGCGTTTCGAGCAACAAATGCAACAAAAGGCAAATTCTGCGATCGCAGAGGTACAGGCGGCAGTAGAAGGTCGATCGCAGCAAGTTCAGATACTACCTGGAGAACCTGCGGAACTCTACACCGCCGTCTCCGACTTGCAGCAGAAACTCCAGGGCTTGGAATCGGGCGCCATCGCCGACGTACAAGCTGCCTTAGCCTCTCTCGAACGCCAAGCGCAGGCGCTTCCGGCAGATTCTCAGGAACTCTACACCATCCTGTCCGATTTGCAGCAAAAACTCCGCATTCTGGAAAATAGCGCCCTCAGAGAGCATGATTGGGAAAATGTCAATGTCCGATTTTTATTGATGGGCGAAAAGTTAACTGAAGTTAAAACTATTACGGCTCAGTTACAGGAGCGATCGACCGAAGTAGACTTGGATGAAATCCAAGGTTCTCTGAAGCAATTGCAGGATTTGCTTTCGCGACCGACAATAGATACAGAGATGCTGCAAACCGAGATTCACCATTTGCAGCAGCAAGTTTCCGAGTTGCAGCGCCAAAATCAAGAAATTGTCAAACCTTATTTGCAGCGTCTGACTCGCGCCGTCAAGAAACTCAGTCAGTAGTCAGCAGTCAGTAGTCAGTAGTCAGTAGTCGCCTTGTTCCCAGGCAGAGCCTGGGAATAAATACCCGGAGGCTCTGCCTCGAATTCCCAATTATATCGTTTCCGGTTGCATCGGTATTGTTTAAACTGTCAACTGTCAACTGTCAACTGTCAACTGTCAACTGAACAATTACCCGTTGCTGAATTTTTGCCAAGCTTGCCAGAAAACATAAATCGATAAGATTGCCAAGAGCGATCGAAAAGCTAAACTAATAATGCGATCGGGCAATCTCGGCAAAAACCGCGTGCTAATTTGCGCGCCCAACAAACCCCCGCCGCCCAGAATCAACCCCGCAACCCACAAAACATTGCCGCGCGCCGCGTGGCCAGCAGTCGCCGAAATTGCCGCGATCACGATGACACCCAAACTCGTTTGAATTGCGGTTTTAATGCTTTCTCCTAACAGCAAAATTTGCAGGGGAACCATAATCACCCCGCCGCCTACGCCAAACAAACCTGCTAATAAACCCGCCGCACTGCCAGTCGCAATTTTAGCAAAAGTTGGATTGAATAAAATATTTGAGTTGTTGGGTAATTCCCGACTTGTACTCAGCGTAGCCGAAGTATCGGCAATTGGTAATTGAGCATTTTCTGCTTGTGTTTCTTCGGCTTTCTTCGCTGTCTGGCGCTTGCGGACTTCAATCAAATAAATATTCAGCCACAACAACAACCCAAAAGAAACTAACAGCAAGTAAGGCGGAAATATCCCCGTCAAATAAGCACCGATTTGTGCTGTGATGACGGCGGGAAATCCGATGCTTGCGACTTTGCTCAAGCTGAGGTAGCCCATGCGCCAATTCTGGATGCTACCAGAAAGAGCTGTAATGACGATCGACAAACCGCTAGTAGCAACCGCTTGCACCGGAGCGTACTTGAGAGCCACCAACAAAGGCACGAGCACCGTACCGCCGCCGATACCCAAAAAACCAGCTAGAATTCCGGCAAAAAGTCCGGCCGCACCCAGAATCAATAATTCGCTGACAGTCATTAGTTATTAGTCACTAGTCAGTAGTCATTAGTCATTAGTTAACAGTCAACAGTCAACAGTCAACAGTCAACTATTGAGAGTCATTAGTTGTGCCATCCGGCATAATTGCCCGCCTCAAATCTGCATCGCGGAAGTTAGTTCGATTGAGATTAGCATCAATCAAAACCGCTTCCACCAAAACAGCCCCGCTGAAATTAGACCAGCACAGCTTTGCCCGGTACAAATTAGCACCGCTCAAATTAGCTCCCCGCAGCGTTGACCAACTCACATTAGCAACTCTCAAATTAGCATTGCTGAGATTAGCTTCGCTCAGATTAGCTCCAACCATCGTTACTTGGCGCAAGTCTGCACCAGTCAGGTTTGCCCCGCTCAGCATCGCCCCGCTGAGAATTGCCTGAGTCAGATTAGCTCTTTCTAAAAGCGACTCGCTGAGGATGGCATTTGTGAGGTTTACCGCTTTGAGAGTTGACCAACTCAAATTTGCCTTCATCAAATTAGTGCGAATCATGCTAGCGTCCGTTAAGTTGGCCGCAAACAAATTCGCTTCGGTAAAGTTGGCTTCTGTCAAATTAGCTTCGGTCAAGTTCGCCTTGCTCATATTCACTTCCCTCGCCATTGAGCCGCGCAGGTTGGCTCCCATCAGGTTGGCTCCGCTCAGATTTGCCCGGCTCAAATCGGTACCGATGAGATTTGCTTCGCACAGGTTGGCTTCCGTCATGTCCACCCCTGCCAATTTCACCTCGCGCAAGTTCGCTCCCGTCAGGTTAGCGCCTTTGAGGTTTGCGTCTTGGAAATTCGCTCGGGTAAAGTTAGCCTCGCTGAGGTTTACCCCTTTTAAGTCGGCCCCGGCGAGGTTAATCTCTCGAAAATTTCTTTCTCCGGCCGCATATTGCCTCAGAATTCGATCGGCCTCCATGTCATTCGCCTCGCAATTTTTTTTCAAACATTAGAGTGATGGGTTTTACCACATCATCCCAGTTGACACTCCCCGGCCGTACCGAGGGATTCTTTGATCTACGACATGACTTGCTTATGCAGAATTTCTTCAGCAAAAGTAGAGGACTTATCTCCCAAAGCGTTGCTTGCATTTAATGCAAAGGTTCCGGTATGCCCTACCGTACCCAATCCTCGACTCAGGATATTTCTAGCTGCATTGAAATCTCTATCCATTACACAACCACACTGACAAACGTGAGTTCTTGTGGATAGCGTTTTCTTCACAATTACACCACAACTAGAGCATTCTTGGCTAGTATATTGCGGATTGACCGCAACTGTTACTTTCTCAAATACCTTGCCAAAATATTCAATCCAGATACGGAACTGATACCAAGATGCGTCATTAATTGACTTAGCAAGACAGTGATTTTTTACCATATTTTTAATTCTCAAGTCTTCGTAGGCTATCAAGTCGTTGGACTGAACTACGCACCGTGCAAGTTTGATTGCATGATCTTTGCGCTGCCTACTTATTTTGAGATGGCGTTTTCCTAAAATCTGTCTAGCTTTGCCTCGATTTTTTGAACCTTTTACTTTTCTTGATATTCGACGTTGACAACGCCTCAGAACTTTTTCACTCCGGATCAGAAACTTAGGATTTTCAACCATTACTCCGTTTGAATCGGTGTAATATTCCTTCAATCCAACATCTAAGCCGATGGTGTTTCCAGAGGGTTCTGTGTTTTCTTTTCTGTCAACATCAATGCAAAATTGAACATATACACCCGAAGCCCGCTTTACCAGTCGAACCCGTTTTATTTGGCTAATTTGGTAAAAGTGTAAGTCGCGTGTTCCTTTTAGCTTGAATTTCCCAATTCCTTTCTTGTCGGTAAATTTGATTGATTTACGATCTTGGGCCAGTTTCCATCCAGTTGATTTATACTCAACAGAGCGACAGTCTTTCTGAAATTGTGGATATCCCTTTTTACCAGGAATTCCTTTTTTGCAGTTTTCGTGGAATCGGGAGATAGCAGACCATGCTCTCTCGGCGCTGGCTTGTCTAGCTTGAGAATTAAGTTCGTCGGCAAACGGAAAATCACCAGCTAATACAGCACAGTATTTGTTTAAGTCGTACTTATTCATTTTTTTATTGTCCATCCAATAGCGCAAACAACTATTGCGGACAAACTGGGCTGTACGAATCGCTTCATCTACTGCTGTGAACTGACTCTTATTTCCGTAAGCTTTAAACTCAAAAACTAGCATTGCTTTACCTCCTGCCTTATGCTACATTATTTAGCACAAGACATTCGTATTGCAACAAAGGTTTACAATTAAAGCCGTCCTAAAAGGACGGGGGTTTAAACCCACTTTTCTGATAACCACCGTATTCACTCTCGATCGCTCCAGTATCTGTACAATCTTGGCATTGCTGTGCGAATCTATTCTAGAGGGTCTGATAAAGGTCAGCGATTCTGAGAGAATCAAAAATAGCGTCAAGATATAAGAAAAACAGACAACTGAACAACAGACAAAGGAAGTTTGAGAATGACTGAGAATTTGAGAAGCCAAGTTGTGACTGGGGGCGTGCAGCGCGCGCCCAACCGCGCCATGCTGCGGGCCGTCGGTTTTGGTGACGGCGATTTCACTAAGCCCATTGTGGGGATTGCTAACGGGTACAGCACGATTACACCCTGCAATATGGGATTGAATGAACTTGCTTTGCGGGCTATTGCGGGTGCAAGGGAAGCCGGCGCGATGCCACAGATGTTCGGCACGATTACTATCAGCGACGGTATCTCGATGGGAACTGAAGGGATGAAATATTCTCTGGTATCGAGAGATGTAATTGCAGATTCCATCGAAACTGTTTGCAACGGCCAAAGTATGGACGGCGTGCTCGCTGTTGGCGGTTGCGACAAGAATATGCCGGGGGCGATGATTGCGATCGCCCGCATGAATATTCCTGCTATTTTTGTTTACGGTGGCACGATCAAACCGGGACACCACAACGGACGAGATTTAACAGTTGTCAGCGTTTTTGAAGCAGTCGGTCAATTTAGCGCGGGCAAAATTGACGAAACAGAACTCACCGCAGTCGAACAAAAAGCTTGTCCGGGCGCTGGTGCTTGCGGCGGAATGTACACGGCAAATACCATGTCCAGCGCCTTTGAAGCAATGGGTATGAGTTTGCCCTATTCTTCGACAATGGCTGCGGAAGATGCCGAAAAAGCAGACAGCGCGGCCGAATCTGCAAAAGTTGTAGTAGAGGCGATCCGCCAACAGTTGTTACCCAGCCAGATTTTAACTCGCAAGGCTTTTGAAAATGCGATCGCGGTAATTATGGCGATCGGCGGTTCAACCAATGCTGTATTGCATTTATTGGCCATTTCAAATGCGATCGGCGTTGAACTTGCTCTCGACGATTTTGAAACTATTAGAGCCAAAGTTCCCGTCTTGTGCGACCTCAAACCAAGCGGCAAATACGTAGCAACCGATTTGCACAAAGCCGGCGGCATTCCGCTAGTCATGAAAATGCTTTTGGAACAGGGTTTGCTGCACGGCGACGCCCTGACAATTACCGGAAAAACTATTGCTGAAGTGTTGGCAGATATTCCAGCCGAACCCCGCACTGACCAAGATGTCATCCGCCCTTGGCACAACCCGCTTTACGCTCAAGGACACTTAGCAATTCTGCGCGGAAATCTGGCAACAGAAGGAGCAGTTGCTAAAATTACGGGCATTAAAAAAGCGCAAATTACCGGACCGGCGCGAGTATTTGAATCGGAAGAAAATTGTTTGGATGCAATCTTGGCTGGCAAAATTCAAGCCGGAGATGTGATTGTGATCCGCTACGAAGGGCCAAAAGGCGGGCCGGGAATGCGCGAAATGTTAGCACCAACTTCGGCAATTATCGGCGCTGGTTTGGGCGATTCTGTCGGGTTAATTACTGACGGCCGCTTTTCGGGCGGAACTTACGGCATGGTTGTCGGTCACGTTGCACCGGAAGCGCAAGTTGGCGGCACAATTGCTCTGGTAAATGAGGGCGATTCGATTACGATTGATGCTAACAATCGCTTGTTGCAGCTCAATGTTTCTGATGCAGAATTGGAGCAGCGCAGAAGTCTTTGGCAGCCTCCTAAACCTCGCTATACTAAGGGCGTTTTGGCTAAATACGCTAAGTTGGTTTCTTCTAGCAGTGTTGGTGCTGTGACTGATTTGGGTTTGGGTTGAATTTGGAATTAGTTAAAAACCGCCCGTACTCGGCGGTTGAAACCGCGTCTGCACAAACGAAGTCCGCCTCCGCGGACTCAATAGAGGACACGGCATTGCCGTGTCCCTACCAAAAATAACATTGTAGGGACAAAGGCACTCGCGGTCTCCTCTATCATGTCGAATAGTGCAGCCGGAATTGATATTACCCCTGCGCGAAAACCTTCACGGCTTCAGCACAATCTGTCTCGCCCATCAAAATGCAGCGTTTCAACAAATCGATATTCAGCGTTTCCAATCCTGACAATTCACTCTGAATCACTTCCTCGTAACCATCTTCCCGCAGGTGATACAGTCGCAGCGTGCCATCTTCCCAAAACCACACCTCCAGAACGCCCAAAGCTTGATATTTTGGCAGTTTGTTTAGTCCACCGCTGGTATAAACTATCTCGATCGACAAATCGGGAATTGACTTAGCCGCCTCCAAACAAAACGATTTGTCTGCTTGGGTTGAAACTTCTCCGATTTTCTCCTGCGTCATCGAACCTGAAGGGTAAAACCTGATGCCCTGTGTTAGCAGAAAAGTTGTCACCAAGTAGCCAATGATTTCAGAAAAGTTTTCGTGTTGGAATCCCGGAATCAGAATTTCGATCGCCCCTGCAAAAAAAGATAGCTTAACTCCGGGTGAATCTTCCGAAGCTTTCTGGATTAACTTAAACTGATCCCAATTGCCGCCGAACACTACTCGCTGGTCGATAGTTTCTCGATCGAGAATTTGTGTCATGGCAAATTCATCTAAACTTAATATTATATCATGTTCGGTCGATCGACAATCACAAAATTGGTTTGTAGTGAGGACTTTAGTCCTCTGATTATCTGATTATTGGAGGACTAAAGTCCTCACTACAAACCGAACTCTCTCCCCAAATTCTCAGGAAATTAGCCCTTATTCAAAAAGCGGCTAGCCATCGACATTGCGTCAGTAATATCTACATCCCCGTCTCCATCTCCATCTAAAAACGTATTCAAAACGGGATTTCCGCCCTGGGCTGGATTTTGAGCGTTACCGCCAGTTTTTAGCAAATTCAGCACCAGCGGCACCAACACCGGGATCATCGCTTGCACTGTCGCGTTATCCAAACCAGTTCTTTGGGCGATATCAGCAACTATCTGCGTTAGTTGGCCGCCTCCGAACAAACTCTGAACTGCTTGCGGATTGGGATTTGTGCCGCTAAATTGGTTGACAACTTGTTGCGCTTGTGCGTCTCCCGAGTTCGATCGCACGTTTTGCAATGCCGATCGCACGTGTCCGCCCAAAACCGACATCGCCAACTGAGTCGTGCCCGCATCGACGCCCTGGTTGCCGCTCAACTGCTCTACCGCACCCAGAATGTTGCCCAACTGATTGGGACTTGCTTGTTGGTTGGGATTGTCGATCGCGCTCAAAATTTGGTCAAATAGTCCCATAATTTTCGCTCCTAGCTGTAATTAATCCACTCTAGATCAAACCATCATTGATTGCCAAACTCCCCTTGCAGGACTTACGTAAAAAACGGTTCGATCTACTATTGGTAGGGTAAGGTACCCCGCAGCGCACTCTAGAGATAGATTGCGTGCCTAAATCCCAATTTCCAATGACCAATAACTAATGACTAATGACCAATGACTAATGACCAATGACTAATGACTAATGACTAATGA
>JAUBOH010000285.1:0-8988 GCA_036700145.1 Microcoleus occultus BM001215366 | reverse complement strand
GCGGCGGGGCTGTTGCGATCGGTGTTGAATTTATCTAATTTTAGATTGAGCTTTTGGGCGATCGATCCGTAAAGTGGATCGCCTAACTGTTTTTGCCCTTCAAACAAAGCGCTGTAATACTCCCAGAATTTGCCCTGCTGCTGGGCCGCCCAAGCTGCTTTAGCTGCTGGCATGGCTTGAGGGTGAATTGAAGTCAAGGGAAAATGCTTGTAAGCTAAAGTTACTTTGTCCTGGTTTTTTGCCATAAACTGCTTGACAGTATCGTGAGCGCGGGCGCAAAACGGACATTGAAAGTCAGAGAATTCTAAAAGTACAATCTGTTGCGAAGCTGATCCGGTGCTGGGAGAATCCCCGATCGCCGATTTGGGATTAGTTGTCATCTCCTGAAAAAATGTTTGCCGCGCAGCTTTGAGAGAATCCTGCTGCTGTTGCTGGTACGCTTGTACCGAATCTAAAATTGCTTGCGGGTTTTCGCGGATAATCTGCAAAACTTGCTCTTTTAACTTGGGATCGGCTGAATTACCACCCGCTGACTGGACGGGGGAACAACCGATGAATACGAGGCAAACTGACAGCAGTGCAGCCAAGCAGAAGGCTTGCTGGCTGCGGAGTTTTCGCCAAATAGTGGATATGTTCATCTTTTTTTCTGATTCACGGCAACACTTAATCCTACATTCAATTTTGCAGAGTGTCAGGTGTGCTGCTGTTGATTGCTGTGCAGCTATTTTTATATGTGAGCAATAATTAGTAATTGGTAATCAAAAAAGTTTGTAGTGAGGACTTTAGTCCTGATGAAAATTTAAGGACTGAAGTCCTCACTACAAACGCAATCAAAAAGGTTTGTAATGAGGACTTCAGTCCTTCCTCGACTATTTACGGTTGTTGAGCCATTTAGCAGCAACTATTCCCAAAATACCCGCAACCACTGGATTGCCCAAAAACTTCATCAAACTCGGCTGTTGGGCCAGCACGTCTCGGAAAATATCCGGGTGATTGTGATAGGTAAACGAGGCTAGCTTGGTAACATCGTCAGCATTCATGCGGCTGGCGTGGTGGGTAGAAAGTCCTAGCTGCTTTTCTAATTGGCGATCGTTCAATCCTCTCTTATCCAACTGCTTGAAGAATTCCCGCGCCACATCGTCGCGTTCGTTTGGCTTAATTTGGGCGATCGCCTTTTGCAATTCCGGTTCCAACTGAGCGGGCGGTAGGGAGTCGTGATTCAGAGAACGCCCGAATAATTGTTTGCGCTGATCCGGCGAAGTTCTCTGAGCAAAATCGTCAAAGTTTTCGTACTCTTCACCGGTTGTCTCCGGCATCATTTCTTTATCGCCCTTTGCCAAATCGCTCATGATTTGACTTTTGTAATTATCGCTGCTACTCATTGTAATTATTTCCCAATCTACACAACATTTCAGTCTCAAATTGAGATGGTTTCGCCTTCAAAAAACTGCCGAATATTAAACCGCCACTGGGCGATAATTTAAGCTTTCTAACCAGGTCAAGACTTGTATTCGATCTGATTTGATTGCTGGTCGTACTTAGCCGTCAGAATCAGTTTTTTGTCAGGAGCGTAAACCAAAACACTTACATCCTGATTTGGGAAATTGCGGTGAAAACCTTGGGCTAAAGATTTCGCTAAATCTTTCACTTCAGTAGGGCGGACTTGCGGGGTAATTACAACTCCCAATTTGTTATTGTCGCGCACGTAAGCATCCTGAACCAGACCTTTAGCCGTCTTTGTTACCCATTGACCAAAATCTTGACCTGCTGCGGTGTTGCCGCGTTCTAGCTGGGCGTAATAACCCTGACTGCCGCCAATTGCTACAGGTACATTAGTCGGTTGTTGAGCTGAAACACTGGGCGCGCAAGCAGTAGTAACAGCCAGCATTAAAACCAAGAGTATACCCGCAATCATTTTGCGACTCTGCTGCAATAAACTCACCTTTTTTCCTCCGTTTTGAAAACATTTTGAATACTTGAGAGGGTCAGGTTTCTAGACCCTCTCAATGAGTATTAGGCTCAGTCTATTTTCTTTTTGATCTCGTCTTTTACATCTTCGATCGCGTGACCAGCTTCTGCTTGTTTTTGCTTCGTTTTGCCTTCAGCTTTATCCTTGGGGTCGCCAGTAACATTGCCTAGGGCTTCTTGAGCAGCGCCTTCGATGTTTTTGCCAGTTGCCTTTGCTCTATCTTCAATGCTCATTGGTTTCTCCTTATCTGTATCGAGTTTTACATTTCCTACTTAAACTAATCATAGGGAACAAGGAGCTGGGTTGCACTCTACCTGTAGGAAGAAAGAAGGAAGTTCGGGAACAGATTGTTTAACAGATTTAACGGAATAGGGAATAGGGAATAGGGAATAGTTTTTTGAATTTTTGAATGGACTGGGACTTTGATAGTTAAGGGGTTTTTCTAGTTCTAGCTGGTTCCAAAGAAGTATTTCTCTGAAAAAACTTGTGGGTGGTCAACCGTGCATCCAAGACTGCTTTTTTTACAAAAGAATTTAATATGATAAATTTTTATTTAATTATGCCTTCTGCTTTCTGACGAATGCCTTCTGGCTTCTGACGAATGCCTTCAAAAGGCAGGTGTGAGCAAGACCGCATCTTACCCACACCCTAAAAAAATCGGTATTAGTTTTAATCTAGCTTGTGATGGCATTCTTCATCTATTTTGTGCTGAAGCTCTTCTTTGAGCTGTTCGACGGCGCGCATAGTTTGAGCATTTTGTTGTTTTTGCTGGCCGAGGGCTTTTTCGGTTTCCTCGCCGAGCAATTTTTCCCTTGATTTTGGTAGTGTAACTTCAGTGCTGCTGACAGTGGGGGTCTCGTTTTCTTCAATATTCATTATTTTCCACCCTATTGTTGATCAAATTAATTTTTAACCAGGCTACTTGAAAGTTGAGCTTATACCTTATGCTAAGGGAAATTACGGAGAGTTCCCTCTATCTGAAGGGAGACACGTGTAGGAATACTGGATGATAATTTTTATATTAAGAGAAATTACGGAGACTTCCATCTGCCGGAAGGGACATATGGCAAGGAGAATAGTCTGTGCGTGCGTGAGATTGCTGGGTGAGTCGCGCGAGAAGGGCCGTGAATGAGTTGGGGAGAGGGGAGGCACTTACGCGATCGGGCGATCGCGCCTAAAGCAGTTAAGTTGCTGTTCAAAGAACTTGTCAGTGAGTTCGTTCACTCTCAAATTTAAAATCTACAACCCAAAATTGCTAGAGTGGAATAAGCGACAGGTTAGTGCAGACTGAAGTCAAGGCTCGCGAGTTAGACGGTTAAAATCAACAGGGTGCAACAATTCCTAAGTTTTGTGGCGATCGGCTTAAGTAATCAATCTGCTAAATAAGAGTTAGCATCAAGGCTAACTTCCCGCCGGATTGAACTAGAATTCCTGTTATTAGTAAAAAGTATCTAAAACCCTATGGGAGCAAGCACCAGTAACCCCCTCGAAGCAGCAGCCCAGATTCGTGAGCCGATCAAAATAGGCGTGTTGCATTCGCTGACGGGCACGATGTCTATCAGCGAAATTTCTGTGAAAGATGCGACGCTGTTGGCTGTTGAGGAAATTAATGCGGCAGGAGGGGTGCTGGGACGCCCCTTGGAAGCGGTTGTAGAAGATGGAGCCAGCGATTTGAAGACTTTTGCTCGAAAAGCTAGGCAATTACTCCTAGAAACGCAGGTGGCGGTGGTATTTGGCTGTTGGACTTCGGCGAGCCGCAAAGCTGTACTGCCAGCTTTGGAGCATAGCAGTGGGTTGCTATTTTATCCGGTGCAGTATGAAGGGCTAGAACAGTCTCCGAATATTTTCTACACTGGTGCTGCTCCGAACCAACAAATTGTACCAGGGGTGAATTATTTGCTGGCTGCCGGGAAGCGGAAAATTTTTCTGTTGGGTTCGGATTATATTTTCCCCCGCACGGCAAATCTGATTGTGAAAGCTCAACTGGCGGCACTTGGGGGAGAGTTGGCGGGGGAAGTGTATCTGCCGCTGGGTTCTAGGGAGGTTGATGAGCCGATCGCGCATATTTTAGCAGTGAAACCGGATGCTATTCTCAATACTCTCAACGGCGACAGCAATGTGGCTTTTTTCCAAAAGTTGCGGGAAGCTGGCTTGAAACCGCAGGATTTGCCCGTGATGTCGGTCAGCGTAGCAGAAGAGGAAGTGCGGGCGATCGGGCAGGAAAATATTGCCGGACATTTGCTGGTTTGGAACTATTTTCAAACGGTGGATACGGCGGAAAATCAGAAGTTTGTCAAGGCTTATAAAGCCAGATATGGGGAAAATAGAGTCACGGATGACCCGATCGAAGCGGCTTATTTGGGCGTTTATCTGTGGAAGCAAGCAGTAGAAAAAGCTGGTTCGACAGATGTGGTTAAAGTCAGGGCGGCTGCTAAAAATATCGAGTTTGCAGCGCCTTCGGGCAAGGTAAAAATAGATGGCAAAACGCAGCATACCTGGAAAACAGTGCGAATTGGCAAGGTGCGATCGGACGGTCAAATTGAGGAGATTTGGAATTCGGGCGCGCCGGTGCAGCCCGATCCTTTTCTCAAAGCCTATCCTTGGGCGGCGGCACTTGCTCCCAGGCAGATTTCTGTGGGAACTCGGGCTTCTTTGATCGGGCTGTTTGTCATCTTGGTGCTGATAACTTGGATGGCGGTGGGGGTCGGGTGGATGGGTTCTGTGGAGATGAAGAGTTATTTGCTCGCCATAGACTCAGCCTCGGCACTGGCTGCGAGGATTCCTGATGAAGCAGTGGCGGTGCTGGTGGATCAGACTCTGGCTGCGGCTCGTCGCACTCAGCATTGGTTGATGGCTGCTTGGGTTTTGAGTTCGATCGCCGGAATTGTTGGTTTTGTGTCGGTGTCGGCGATTATTCGGAATCTCGGGTTGCTGCGCGAAACTGCCCAACTGATGGCGAGCGGTGATTTGACGGCTCGATCGCCTGTTGTTTCTAATGACGCGATCGGGGTGCTATCTTCTACTCTTAATACAATGGCTCAGCAAATTAGCAGTTTGCTCAAAGGTTTGGAAGTGCGGCAGCGACAGTTGGAGGAACGATCGCGCGAATTGGAAGTCGCGAAAAACGCTGCGGAAGCTGCTAACCGGGCGAAAAGCACATTTTTGGCAAATATGACTCACGAGTTGCGGACGCCCCTGAATGCGATTATCGGCTACAGCGAGCTGCTGCAAGAAGAGGCGATTGAACTGGGCGAAGAAGAGTTTGTGATGGATTTGGCAAGCATTAATATTGCAGGCAAGCAGTTGCTGAATCTTATTAGTGACATCCTTGATATTTCTAAAATTGAAGCAGGAAAGATGACTCTTTTCTTGGAGACTTTTGAGGTGTTGAGTTTGATCGAGCAGGTTGTGACTACTGTTCAACCGCTGGTGGGGAAAAATGGGAATACTTTGAGCGTCAATTGCGATCGAAATATTGGCACGATATATTCCGATTCGTCGAAGCTGCGACAAGCGCTGTTGAATTTGGCGAGCAATGCTGCGAAGTTTACCGAGCGAGGGAAAATTACGATTAAGGTTTGGAAGGAAGAAGGGGAAGTTTTGTCGATCGACAATTCCGAGGAGATATCGGCAACTCGTTCTCGGTATCAGAAGCCTTCGATCGTATTTCAAGTCACCGATACGGGTATCGGTATGACTGAGGATCAGGTGTCGAGGCTGTTCGGAGCTTTTTCCCAAGCGGACGAGTCTACTACTCGCAGGTACGGAGGTACGGGTTTGGGGCTGACAATTAGCCGGAAGTTTTGCCAGATGATGAACGGGGACATTACGGTTGAGAGCGAGTTTGATTGCGGTTCTACTTTTACGATCCGGTTGCCGATTGCGGTTAACAGGGAGAAAGAAGCGGGGGGCGATCGAGGAATCGAAGAAATACAGCCTGAGTTTCCCCCGGAGTTAGAGGTTATTCCAGCGCCAATAGCATCGAAATTAGAAGCGCGATCGCAACCGCTAGAGTTGCCGGATGCTGCTACTGTGCTGGTGATTGACGACGATCCCGACGCCCGGGATTTGATCGCCCGCAGCTTGTCGAAACAGGGATTTCGGGTGCGATCGTCGGCTAGCGGTCAAGCGGGGCTTCAGTTGGCGTCCCAGTTGCTGCCGGATGCGATTACTCTGGACGTGATGATGCCGAGTATGGACGGTTGGGCGGTGCTGTCGGCTTTGAAAGCCGATCCGGATTTGGCCGATATTCCGGTGATTATGTTGACTTTTTTGGATGACAAAAATCAGGGTTTAGAATTGGGAGCGGCGGAGTATTTGAGGAAGCCTTTGGATTACAAGCGATTTGCTGCTTTATTGAGTAAATATCAGCGATCGAGAGATTAGTTGACTGTTAACTGTTAACTGTTGACTGTTAAGTGTTAACTGTTGACTGTTGTTATTTCTTACTTGTTACCTGCTACTAATAAGCAATAACCATAGCACTGCTTGGTTTAATGAGGTACGTCTAGTAATTAGTAATTGGTAATTGATAGTGGCGTACTTCACTTAGTTTAGAACTGCTATTACAACTAATAACTACTGTTAACAGTTAACAGTCAACAGTCAACTGTCAACTGTCAACTGTCAAATTAATCTAAGAAGCCCATTAAGGTCGAGCTATCGTCAATTTCGTTTGAGGCAATGGGGCGATTCCCACCCATTGTCGAGTAAACTTCATCAATGTGCAGAAGGCTGACGCCAATAGGGCGGGCACCGGACATACTGAACATTTCGCTGACTTGCATGGCGCTAGAGCCGATCGGGCGTCTCCCCACTGTCCCCACCACCTCCAAGTCGCTGGATTCGATCGGGCGATTGCCTACAATGCCGTAGGTTTCGCTGATGTGCAGGGTGCTAGTGCCGATCGGGCGATTCCCCGACATCGAGACTGTCTCGCTGATGGTAAAATCGTCTGGGCCGACGGGGCGGTTGTCATGCATGAGTTGCGGCTGATAAAGTTGAATTCCTGTTGCTTTGGCATCCGTGGCTGGTGTCGGTTGGCTTTTGGAACTTGCTTTGCCGCGGCGGGCGATCGCATTGCCTTTATTTTTGGGGGTGAGACTCATAATTCTTTTCCTCGCTTATTGCTGTTGATTGCTGGGTTCGGACAACTGCTTTTCTGGGCTTTCTGCTTTCTATTTCGGCCGATAATTAAAATAATATTACAAAGTCTAACTATTTTCTGAACGAAATTGCATAATCCCTGCATTTTTGTTAAGATTTATCGGTAATAGCTACATTTTCCTATGGTAACTGCGGCAGCATCTTTTCAATTGCAAGCGCCCTTCCAGCCCACAGGCGACCAACCGCTAGCGATCGAGCAACTCGTCAAAGGGATCGAAGCGGGCGATCGATTTCAAACCTTACTCGGCGCCACAGGTACGGGCAAAACCTTCACCATAGCCTCGGCGATCGAAAAAATCGGCAGACCAACCTTAGTCTTAGCACACAACAAAACCCTGGCCGCCCAACTGTGCAACGAACTGCGAAATTTTTTCCCCAACAATGCAGTCGAATACTTTGTCAGTTATTACGACTACTACCAACCTGAAGCATACATCGCAGTCAGCGATACTTTTATTGAGAAGACAGCAGCAATTAACGACGAGATCGATATGCTGCGTCACTCAGCCACGCGATCGCTCTTTGAACGCCGCGACGTAATTGTCGTAGCTTCAATTAGCTGCATCTACGGTTTGGGAATGCCCGCCGAATACCTGAAAGCTGCTATTTCTTTGCAAGTAGGAATGGAAGTCAACCAGCGGAAAGTTTTGCGAGATTTAATTAACATTCAATACAGCCGCAATGACATAGATTTAGGCAGAGGCAAATTTCGAGTCAAAGGCGATGTTGTGGAAATCGGCCCCGCCTACGAAGATAGAGTTATTCGTGTCGAATTCTTCGGCGACGAAATCGATGCCATTCGCTACGTTGACCCCGTAACTGGTAAAATCATCGCCAGTACAACTGCTTTAAATATTTATCCAGCGCGCCACTTTGTCACGGCAGAAGATAAATTAGAAGCAGCTTGTCAAGGAATCGAACTCGAATTAGAAGACAGGCTGGTCGAATTTGAAAAAAACGGGAAACTCTTAGAAGCTCAGCGGATAGAACAGCGCACCCGCTACGATTTGGAAATGCTGCGGGAAGTCGGTTACTGCAACGGAGTCGAGAATTACTCCCGACATTTAGCAGGCAGAAATGCCGGGGAACCGCCCGAATGTTTGATTGATTATTTCCCTAAAGATTGGATGTTGGTAATAGATGAATCCCACGTCACAGTCCCGCAAATTCGGGGAATGTATAACGGCGACCAAGCGCGCAAAAAAGTCTTGATCGAACACGGTTTCCGATTGCCCAGCGCGGCCGATAACCGCCCTTTAAAAGCAGAGGAATTCTGGGCAAGAGAGAATCAGTGTATTTTTGTGTCTGCTACGCCTGGGGATTGGGAAATCGAAATTTCTGAAGGCAGAGTTGCTGAACAGGTAATCAGACCGACGGCAGTAGTCGATCCGACAATTTTCGTACGCCCTACGGAAGGACAAATTGACGATTTGTTGGGCGAAATCAATCAGAGAGTAAGCCTGAACGAGCGAGTTTTGGTGACGACTTTAACGAAGCGGATGGCGGAAGATTTAACCGAATATTTGCAGGAAAGGGCGATTAGAGTCCGGTATTTGCACTCGGAAATTCAGTCGATTCAACGCATCGAAATTATCCAAGATTTGCAGGATGGCAAGTTTGATGTATTGATTGGGGTGAACTTGTTGCGGGAAGGTTTGGATTTGCCGGAGGTGTCTCTGGTGGTGATTTTGGATGCGGATAAAGAGGGGTTTTTGCGATCGGGACGTTCGTTGATTCAAACGATTGGGAGGGCGGCGCGCCACATCCGAGGACAAGCGATTTTGTACGCGGATAAGTTGACAGATAGTATGGTTAAGGCGATCGACGAAACCGATCGCCGTCGGGGAATCCAG
>JAUBOH010000284.1:0-9002 GCA_036700145.1 Microcoleus occultus BM001215366 | reverse complement strand
CTCAGAGGACTAATGAGTTTAAAATTTTTATTAGTCCTCTGAGCGAGGACTTTAGCTTTGAGACAGGGGTTTCAACCCCTGTCGGACTACTACGGGTTTAACGTGGAAAGTTGACAAATTGGCTTTTGGAGTGTCCCTACAATGGCTAGGTACCTTACCTCAAAAGCGCTGTATACAGACAAAAACCGAAAAAATTTAACCGCTTCTAGGGTTCCGATTTGAATCAGTTTCTAACTCAGCTTAGAAAGTTCAAGTGCTGGTCCGAGAGAAGCAGACTGGTCATCCCAAGATTTTATTAATTTGAGGGGAACACTAGCCAGTTACACGGCGGGATAAAAGCCCGGGAGAAACGCGATCGGTCAGCAAGACTCGGTTCGTTAACTCTCGGGCTTTATCCTTGTATATCAAGGGTTTGCGGGAGCTAAGGAAGCCAAAGAAGGTGCAAAAGCCCGATCGACATATTCACCTCTAACCAGCAACCAGAATCTGCTATGAATATCCGATATTGCTCCCCAAAAATAACGCGATCGCTCTTATCCTACTGTGGCGTATTTTTGATTACCTTGTTTTTGGCGATCGGCTGCGTCAACCCGGCAATTTATATCAAAACCACGACAGAAACCGAAGCAGTTTCTTCAGTAAGTGCTGATGCAATTCGCCTCGGATTCAGCGCGTGGCCCGGCTGGTTTCCGTGGCAAATTGCCAAAGAACAAAAGATATTTGAAGCCAACAATGTTGCTGTAGACTTAAAATGGTTTGACGGCTACTTAGAATCGATCAGCACCCTCACAGCAGGACAGATAGATGCTAACAGCCAAACCCTCGGCGATACAGTAAACTCCATATCGGGCGGCGCCGACCAAGTAATTGTTTTAGTCAATGACAACTCGACGGGAAATGACAAAGTGATTGTCGCCGAAAACATCAATTCCGTTGCCGATTTGAAAGGAAAAAAAGTTGCAGCCGAGGAGGGTACTGTCGATCACTTTCTCTTGCTCTTAGGGCTGAGAAAAGCAGGTTTATCAGTGCGGGACATTCAATTTGTACCGCTGGAAACAGGCAAAGCGGCGGCGGCTTTCGTCGGCGGACAAGTCGATGCAGTGGCAGTATTTGCGCCGTTTACCACGCAGGCATTAAAGCGGCAAAACAGCAAGGAACTATTTAGTTCAAAAGATTTCCCCGGGGCGATTTCCGACCATTTGGTATTCACGCGCAAGTTTATCGGCGAACACCCCGATCGAGTGCAAGCCCTGGTCAATTCATGGTTCGCAACATTGGCATACATGAAAGCAAATAAAGACAAATCTTACCAAATTCTAGCAAACCGCGCCGGAGTCAGCGTTGAGGAATACAAAGAATATGAAAACGGCACTAAGATATTTACTGTTGAGGAAAATTTGAAAGCTTTTCAACCGGGAAATGACATGACATCATTGCAGTTTGCAGCGGCCGAAATGACTAAATTTCTCATAGATGTCAATTTAGCAAAAACCAAACCAGATATCAGCCAATTATTTGACGATCGCTTTATCAAAGCTTATGCTGAAGGAAAAAGCTAGAAGGCAAAACTTACATTTTATAGACACAAGTAACTTTCAAAAATATTTCTTTTAAAAATGCCCAAAACTACTCAGATTACTCGATAAACCGTTCTGCAATTAAATCATGCTACCAAATCCCGAACCCCGATCGATCCAATCCCACCTCAAGCAAAAAAGCCTCAATCCCACCGTTTTCTGGCGGATTGCGGAAGAAATACCAAAACCCCTCAATATTGGGTTAACGGTAACATCGATCGCACTCCCGCTGCTGCTGTGGTGGCTAGTAACAACTTTCGCCGATGTAGACCCCAAATTTTTGCCTTCCCCCGGCAAAGTTTTAGAGGCATTTTGGCGGCTTTGGAACACTCGCGAACTTTTGAAAGACACGGTAGCGAGTTTGTGGCGGGTAGGAGTGGGCTTTCTGTTCGCCTCGCTTTTTTCCATACCAATTGGCGTATTGATGGGCAGTTTTCCCAGCATTCGCGCCTTGCTGGAACCCATGTTCGGCTTGATGCGATATATGCCCGCACCAGCATTCATTCCCCTGCTAATTCTCTACTTGGGAATCGGCGAAGAACCCAAAATAACGCTGATATTTATCGGCGTGTTTTTCTTCAATTCGCTGATGGTGATGGATACGGTCAAGTTTGTGCCAAAAGAATTGATCGAAGCTACTTATATGTTGGGCGGGAATCGCTGGGAAATCCTCACTCAAGTTATTTTACCCCACGTTTTGCCGGGAATTCTTGATGCTAGCCGCATCAACTTAGCTGCGGCTTGGCAATTGGTAATCGTCTCGGAATTGATTGCTGCAACCGAAGGCTTAGGCCGCCGGATCAGCGTCGCCGGTCGATTTCTCAGAACGGATGAAATTTTGGTGGGGCTGATTGTCATTGGGGCGATCGGGCTGACTTTTGACTTGCTTTTTCAATATCTGCTGCGGGTTTCTTGTAAATGGTCAAGTCAGAAACAGTAAGCAGATGTTATACCAGTTTTTTATGAGGCTGTATAGAATTCCGATCTCCCTGGCGCCCCCCTTAATAAGGGGGGGACAAGATTCCGATCAAAGTCCCCCTTATTAAGGGGGATTTAGGGGGATCGAGATATATGCAACTTCACATTAAATTGGTATTAAAAGACAGAAGGGTGTCAATTTTTTACTTACAATACAGAGGATAAACTCATGTTTCTCGAAATCAACAACCTGCACAAAAACTTTGAAACAAAAAACGGTAAATTAGTTGTCCTCAAAGACATCAATATGAGCATCAAGCAAGGCGAATTTATCTGCGCGGTAGGCGCATCCGGCTCCGGAAAATCTACTCTATTGAGGCAGATTGCGGGATTGGACAAGCCGACAACAGGATTCGTTAAAATTGATGGCAAAGAAGTGGTTTCGCCCGGGCCCGATCGAGGTATGGTATTTCAGCATTACACTCTTTATCCTTGGATGAACGTGCAGGAAAATGCCGAGTTTGGCCTCAAACTTCAAGGCTTGTCCAAGCAGAAGCGGCGCGAACAAGCGAGTTATTATTTGAGTGTGGTAGGATTGACGCAGTTTGCTTTGTCGCTACCCAAGGAATTGTCGGGCGGGATGAAACAGCGGGTGGCGATCGCCCGCGCCCTCGCTTCTGAACCTAAAGTGTTATTAATGGATGAACCTTTCGGCGCATTGGATATCCACACGAAAGAATCGATGCACGAATTCATGCTGGATTTGTGGCGCCGCACTCAGATTACAATCTTTATGATTACCCACGATGTCGAAGAAGCGGTGTTTCTTTCCAATCGGATTTACGCTTTGGGTGCTCGTCCCGGTACAGTGAGAAAGGAAATGTCGATTAATTTGCCCGATCGCACTCCCAGCATTAAACGGCACGCCAAATTCCACGATTACCGCGACGAATTGATGGATTTGATGCGGAAACACGGACAGGAAGCAGTCGCAATGGCTGCTTAAATATACATAGGTTTGTATAGCCTTTCTCAGGTAAATGAGGTACTTTTGGGCATTGGGCATTGGGCATTGGGCATTGGGCATTGGGCATTGAACTCTCCCCATACCTCACAACGCTTGAAAACCGCTATAAATATTACTTTGGGAGAGTGCGCCTTTTGCAGTTACAAAATACTATTGTTGTGTTTCGCTGATCTACCTAAATACATCAAGAGGAATTTATGGTGCAACTATCGATCGACAAAAACTCAGAAATCGATTCCGACCTCGTATTAATGCAAGAAACCGTACCGGGCGGCGCGTACTGGTCGGGGGTCATCAAGCGGGGAAACACCCTGCGAATCACCGATTTAGAAGGCTCTCGCGGCGTTTCCATGCTGTGCTACAACGCCGACAATGCGATCGAACGTTTCAACGCAGCAGACACCGCCAAAATTCAATTCAACGCCTTTCTGAAACAAGGCACGGTGCTCTACACAGACATGGGACGCATCCTATTTTCCATCACCCAAGACACCTCCGGCTGTCACGATTTGCTAGCTGGATGCAGCAACGCCATTAGCAATGCCAAAAAATACGGCGAAGGAGACTGGAAAAACTCCCGCGACAACTTCCTCAAAGCTCTAACTCGGTGGGGTTTAGGCAAAAAAGATATCATGCCCAACCTCAACTTATTTACTCGAATTGCCGTCAAACCAGACGGCACGATGGAGTTTCGCGAAGGCTGCGAAAAACCGGGAAGTTTTATCGATTTGCGAGCCGAAATGAACGTATTGACAATTATTTCAAACTGCCCCCACATCCTGCATCCAAGTTCAATTTACGATCCAAAAACCATCCAAATTCAGATTTGGAAATCCCCCGCACCCGTACGAGACGACTTGTGCCGCACCGCCAACCCGGAAGTTGTGCGCGGCTTCACCAACACCGATGCTTTGTTCGTTCAATAAACCAGATTTAAAAACTCAATCTTGTCCGCCTTAATTAGCGGTAAAAACTTCTGCACTTCCATCACAAAAAGTTAATTATGACTGCAACTACCCAACAAATCCTCGCTCCAGAAACAGCAATTTACAGCGAAGTTTTACCCGCCAGACATCCTTGGTCTCGCGTCATCAAAAAAGGACAGATTCTGCGGATTGTAGATTTAGGCGGAAATCAAGCAGTAGATTTTTTAGTTTACAATGCCGATGACCCTTCCGAACGCTACAGCGCCGCCGATACGATCGTCAATCAAGGCAACATCTTTGTCACTACAAACAGCCAACTAATTTCCAACGAAGGGCGAGCCATGATGACCGTAATTGCTGACTCCTGCGGGCGGCACGATACCTCTGGCGGCGCGTGTAGCTGCGAGAGCAATTCGGTGCGGTTTGGACTGGATAAAAAATACCAGCACGCCTGCGTTGAAAATTTCCTCGCGGCAATTCTTCCCTACGGTTTGGGGAAGCGAGATTTGGTCAGCAATATCAACTTTTTTATGAATGTTCCGGTTAGCGAAGATGGCACGCTTGAAATTGTTGACGGCATCTCCGATCCGGGAAGCACAGTTGATTTGCGAGCCGAAATGAACGCGCTGGTTGCTATTTCTAATTGTCCGCAAATCAACAATCCTTGCAATGCTTACAATCCGACGCCGATTCAGTTGATTGTTTGGGATGCGGTATAGGTTGTAGCCGCGGGTTCGCCAGAGACCGCCAGGGGTTTAAACCCCTGGCTAATAGCTAAAGTCCTCGCTCAGAGGACTGAATAATCGATGGCTCATTACCAATTAGCAATTACCAATTATCAATTACCCATTACCTAAATGTTTAACAAAGTTTTGATTGCAAATCGCGGTGAAATTGCCTGCCGAATTATCCGCACGCTCGATCGCCTCCAAATTGCTTCGGTAGCAGTATATTCGGAAGCAGACGCCCGCGCCTCGCACGTTTTCGCCGCCAGCGAAGCCGTTTGTATCGGTGCAGCCGCCGCAGCCGAGAGTTATTTGCGGTTCGATCGCATTCTCGAAGTTGCGCGCCAAACTAAAGCTCAAGCTATCCATCCGGGTTACGGCTTTTTGAGCGAAAATGCTGAATTTGCCGAAGCTTGTGCAAGCGAAAATATTGCATTTATCGGCCCGACTCCGAGTCAGTTGCGCTGCTTTGGATTGAAGCACACCGCGCGGGAAATAGCGGCTGCAAATCAGGTGCCGCTAACTCCCGGAAGCGAACTTTTAGCAAGTTTAGAGGATGCCCAAAAAGCGGCTGGGGCGATCGGCTATCCGGTGATGCTCAAAAGTACCGCAGGCGGTGGCGGTATCGGTTTGCAGGCTTGTGCGAGCGATCGAGATTTGGCAGAAGCATTTGAAAAAGTACAGCGTTTGAGTCAAAGCAATTTTAAACAAAGCGCTGTTTTTTTAGAGAAATACATTCAAACAGCCAGACACATTGAAGTCCAAATATTTGGAGATGGCAAAGGCAATGTCATAGCCTTGGGCGAGCGAGATTGTTCGGTGCAGCGGCGCAATCAAAAAGTAATTGAAGAAACCCCCGCCCCTGGTATTACCGACGAACAGCGAAATCAGTTGTACGGTGCAGCAGTGCGGCTGGGAAAAGCGGTAAATTACCAATCAGCCGGTACTGTTGAATTTGTGTTTGATGTCGAGGCGAAACAGTTTTATTTTTTGGAAGTCAACACGCGCTTGCAAGTCGAACACGGCGTTACTGAAGCTGTCAACAACATCGACCTCGTTGAGTGGATGGTAAAACAGGCTTCAGGGGATTTGTTCCCCCTGGAAGAGTACCGCTATCGGCCGCAGGGACACTCAATTGAGGTGCGAATTTATGCGGAAGATGCCGCTAAGAATTTTCAGCCGAGTTCCGGGTTGCTGAATGGAGTTGTGTTTCCCAAAAACGTCCGCTGCGACAGTTGGATAGAAACAGGTACGGAGGTAACTCCTTTTTACGATCCGCTGCTAGCCAAAGTAATCGTTTGCGGGGATAATCGAACCCAGGCGATCGCTCAACTAAAAGCTGCTTTAGATGCCAGTGAAATAGCCGGAATAGAAACTAATTTAGATTACCTCCGCCAGATTTTGGAGGATTCCAGATTCAAGCGGGGCGAACTGAACACGCGCTTTTTAAACTCTTTTGAATACGCACCTTTAACGATCGACGTATTGGATGGGGGAACCTACAGCAGCATTCAAGATTATCCGGGGCGGATTGGCTATTGGGATGTGGGCGTGCCGCCTTCCGGGCCGATGGATCATCTGGCATTTCGATCGGCAAATCGTTTAGTAGGAAATCCCGAATCGACAGCAGGATTAGAATTCACCGCAACAGGCCCAACTCTACGCTTTAATGCCGATACAGTTATCAGTTTGACTGGTGCAGTTATGAAGGGAACTCTCAACGGCGAATCGGTGCCGTTTTGGCGGGCAATTCCCGTAAAAGCGGGCAGCATTCTCAAGTTAAAAGCCATTGAAGGCGGCGGCTACCGCACTTATTTAGCGGTGAAACACGGCTTTAATGTCCCCGATTATTTGGGCAGCAAATCAACGTTTGTACTGGGCAAATTTGGCGGTCACGCTGGCCGCACGCTGCGTCCGGGCGATGTGCTGAAACTGTATCAAACTGCAACTCTGCAAGTGGAAATATCTTTGCCTCCGGAACTAATTCCAACTTACAGCAATCATTGGGAAATCGGTGTTTTGTACGGGCCTCACGGCGCGCCGGATTTCTTTACTGAGTCAGACATCGCCATGTTTTTCTCAACAGAATGGCGGGTGCATTACAACTCGACGCGGACGGGAATTCGGCTGATCGGCCCGAAGCCGAAATGGGCGCGTCAAGACGGCGGGGAAGCGGGTTTGCACCCGTCTAACATTCACGATAATGCTTACGCGATCGGCACGATCGACTTTACGGGCGATATGCCTGTAATTCTCGGTCTTGACGGCCCGAGTTTGGGAGGTTTTGTCTGTCCTGCTACTATTGTGCAGTCGGAATTGTGGAAAATCGGACAACTGAAACCGGGGGACAGCATTCGCTTTCACTGTTTGACTTTTGCGTCAGCTTTGCAGCGGGAATTAGCACAAGATAGGCAAATTGCTACTTTTTGTTTGCCTAATTTAAGAGAAAATATGGAGGAATTGCCCGCAGTTCTAGGTTCTCCAATTTTGCACGAAATTCCCGAATCTCCGGGACAGGTTGCTGTTACTTACCGTCAAGCTGGGGATAAATATATTCTAGTTGAATACGGCCCGTTGGTGCTGGATTTAAATTTGCGTTTTCGGGCGCACGCCTTGATGGAACAGTTGCAAGCTAATCCGTTACCCGGAGTTATCGAATTAGTGCCGGGAATGCGATCGCTCCAAATTCACTTTGACAGCCGCCAGATTTCGCAACAGCAGCTAATGCAGGCGCTGATTGCGGCGGAGGCGGAACTTGGGGCGATCGACAATATGGAAGTCCCAGCGCGAATTGTGCACTTGCCTTTATCTTGGGAAGATGAATCGACGCTGTTGGCCATTGAAAAATATATGCAGTCTGTGCGATCGGATGCACCTTGGTGTCCCAGCAATATTGAGTTTATTCGCCGCATCAACGGGCTTGACAGCATCGAACAAGTCAAAGAAATTGTATTTAATGCTAGCTATTTAGTCATGGGTTTGGGAGACGTTTATTTAGGCGCGCCCGTCGCAACTCCCCTCGATCCGCGCCACCGTTTGGTTACTACGAAATACAATCCCGCCCGCACTTGGACTCCTGAAAATGCAGTTGGCATTGGCGGCGCGTATTTGTGCGTTTACGGCATGGAAGGGCCGGGAGGTTATCAATTTGTCGGCCGCACGGTGCAAATGTGGAATCGGTTCAAACAAACGGCGGATTTCCAGTCGGGTAAACCTTGGCTTTTGCGCTTTTTTGACCAAATCCGATTTTATCCGGTTTCTCATCAGGAATTGCAGCGCTGTCGGGAAGAATTTATCGCAGGGAAGTTTAAATTAAAGGTTGAGGAAATCACTTTTAATTTGAGAGAATACAATGAGTTTTTGCATTCTATTGCTAACAGTGCGGCTGAATTTAAAGCGAATCAGCAGGCCGCATTTAATGCAGAGCGCGATCGCTGGGCCGCCGCCGGGGAATTTGACGCTGAATCTGCAACAGAATCCCCGGCGGATATGGTTTCTGAAACGGCGGCGGAGGTTGTTTTGCCCGAAGGTTGTGAGGCTGTTGTCGCTCACGTTTCGGCCAATGTTTGGCAGGTACTGGTTAATGTTGGAGATGCGGTTGCTGAGGGCGATCGGCTGTTAATTTTGGAAGCGATGAAAATGGAAATTGCGATTACTGCTGAAGTTGCGGGCACTGTTGCGCAGTTGTTTTGTGAAAAAGGGCAAACGGTGACAGCCGGACAAATTCTAGCCGCGCTTCAACCGAATTAAAGATACTTCATATCAAATCCGGTAGCATCGGAATTAATATAACCCGAAATCAGGACACGGCAGTGCCGTGTCCCTACAA
>JAUBOH010000283.1:7041-9065 GCA_036700145.1 Microcoleus occultus BM001215366 | reverse complement strand
ACTAATGACTAATAACTAATGACTAATAACTAATGACTAATAACTAATGACTAATGACTGATGACTGATGACTAAAAAAGGTTGAAAACGTCACCGAACACACCGAGGCGAATGCAGATTACAGACGACCTCAATAAATTACTCGACATCGTGCCAGATCACATCCGGCAGCCCTTAGAGCAGCACCCGCAGCGCAACAATCTGATCGAGATTGTCATGGATTTGGGCCGCCTTCCAGAAGCTCGTTTCCCATCAAACGCCGAACATCTTTCCCAAACGCCGATTTCTAAGACCGACCTCAAATACTGTATTGAGCGAGTAGGCCACTTCGGCGGCGACAATCGAGCCGGCATCGAGCAAACCCTGCACCGAATTAGCGCCCTTCGCAACCGCACCGGCGAGATTATCGGCTTGACTTTGAGGGTTGGCCGCGCTGTGTTCGGGACGATCGGGATTATCCGCGATTTGGTGGAAACCGGTCAGTCAATTTTGATGCTCGGCCGCCCCGGAGTCGGCAAAACCACAGCGTTGCGCGAAATCGCCCGCGTGCTCGCCGATGACTTGGAAAAACGAGTGGTGATCATCGACACCTCCAACGAAATCGCCGGAGATGGAGATATCCCGCATCCGGCGATCGGCAGAGCTCGCAGAATGCAAGTTTCCCGTCCCGAACTCCAGCACCAAGTCATGATCGAAGCAGTGGAAAACCATATGCCCGAAGTGATCGTGATTGACGAAATCGGCACGGAATTGGAAGCTTTGGCGGCTCGGACGATCGCCGAAAGGGGCGTGCAGTTGGTCGGTACCGCCCACGGGAACCGGATCGAAAACTTGATGAAAAACCCGACTCTGGCCGATTTAATCGGGGGCATCCAAGCGGTGACGCTGGGAGACGACGAAGCAAGGCGGCGCGGTTCTCAAAAGACGGTTTTGGAGCGCAAATCACCGCCAACTTTTGAAATTGCGATCGAAATGCTCGAACGCCAGCGCTGGGTGATCCACGAGCGAGTTTCAGATTCGATCGACAGTCTGCTGCGGGGACGCGAACCCAACCAGCAAACCAGAAGCGTCAGCGACACCGGAGAAGTAATTATCGAGCGCGAGTCGGCCGCTCCCCCGGCGCGGTTCCCCGGCATCTCAGCTTCGGGCGGCCCGGCTGCTGTATCGGCAATGCGGCCAGTCACACCGATTTCTGGGTGGCGGAGTGCTGGCAAAATGGTGCCGATGCCCCCTCCCAGCGAGAAATTCGCTGCTGCTGCTGCTAACAGCACGTCGGTAGTTCCTGAGACTCGGTATTTCGAGCAACTCCTCGAAGAATCCCTGTCTGTAGAACCCGTACCGCAGCAGCGGGGTCGTTATTCCCAGAATGTCGGCCCTAACGGCGAAGATTTGCCCCTCCACGTTTATCCTTACGGCATAGCTCGCCACCAGCTCGAACAGGTGATTTCGACGCTGAACCTGCCGGTGCAGTTGACGAAGGATATTGAGAGTGCTGACGTGGTGTTGGCTTTGCGATCGAACGTGCGGAACCAGTCAAAATTGAGGCACTTGGCAAAAACTCGCCAAGTTCCCCTGCACACAATTAAGGCAGGCACCATTCCCCACGTAGCGAGAGCTTTGCGCCGCTTGTTGGACATGGACGACCCGGGCACGCCGGAAGTGGCAGACCTCGCCTTATTCGCCCGCAGCGGTTCTTCTGACGAGCTCGAAGCCCTCGAAGAAACCCGCTTAGCAGTCGAGCAAATTGTGATTCCCAAGGGACAGCCGGTGGAACTCCTGCCCCGTTCTCCCGATGTCCGCAAAATGCAGCACGAACTTGTGGAACACTATCACCTGAAATCCCACAGTTTTGGTGAAGAACCGAACCGCCGCCTGCGGATTTTTCCAGCTTAACTGTTGGAGATTGAGGCCTTTGAAAGCTGCGATCGATTAGGTTTGTAGTAGGGACTTTAGTCCTCAAATTTGGATAAGGACTGAAGTCCTCACTACGAACCTGGTTTGTAGTAGGGACTTTAGTCCTCAAA
>JAUBOH010000283.1:0-6941 GCA_036700145.1 Microcoleus occultus BM001215366 | reverse complement strand
TAGGGACTTTAGTCCTCAAATTTTGGTCAGGACTGAAGTCCTCACTACGAACCTGTAAATTAGCCCAACCCGAATCTTGTAGTCGATCGACCCGAAATGATATTATTTTTGTTGTTGGTGTGATTTTTTTGAGTGCGAGTTGATATGAATGATGCACAAATTCAGCTATTTATTGAATTAATTGCGGCTCACACCGGTTTGCAAGTTCGTCCGCAAGATCGATCGGGCTTATCTCAAAAACTTTTGACTCGGATGAAAGTTATAAAAATAGCCTTTCCTGAAAACTATTATCAACTCTTAGCCGCTCCGAGTCGGGAAAGTCAAAGTGAATGGCGAGAACTCGCCCTGCTGCTGACAACTAATGAAAGTTATTTCATGCGGGACAAAGGACAGTTTTCGCTCCTGAAAAAAGTGATTATCCCTGAACTGATCCAGCAGAAAAGAAAACTGCACGAAAAATTAGGAATTAAGCCCACAATCCGAATCTGGAGCGCCGGCTGCTCGACAGGCGAAGAACCTTATTCTTTAGTCATTATTTTAAAACAGCTAATTTCAGATTGGGACAAATGGAAAATTACAGTTTTAGGTACTGATATAAATCAAGCTGCAATCGCCAAAGCGCAGCGGGGAATTTACAGCCCTTGGTCGTTCCGCTTAGTTGACTCCGAACTGCAAACGCAGTATTTCCAGCGACGGAAAACCGAGTGGGAAATCGACCGGAAATTACGGGAATTAGTCAGCTTTAGCAGTATAAATTTAGTCACAGATATTTTTCCCAATATTTACACAGATATTCAGAATATGGATTTGATTTTGTGCAGAAATGTTTTTGTTTATTTTGAAGCTCAGTATATTTCGCAGGTATTGAAAAAGTTTGCCAAGACACTGAGACCTGGAGGATATTTAATGACCGGTCATGCTGAAATTAACAGTCACGTCATCCACGAGTTTCAAGCAAAAGTTTTCCCGGAGTCGGTTATATATCTAGCCAAGAATGTCGCGGGAGAAGAATTAGGTAAAATAGAATCTGGGAGCGCACCAGCAGCCAAGGCAAAATCGGCGTTTGGGGAATCGGGGATCAAAGGAAAAATTGGTGCGGATAGCCGTAAATTGCTACCGGGAGGAACGGTTTCGGGGAGTTTTGATAACGGCAATTTTGGGAATCTCGGGTCACTGCTAGCAGCAGGTAACGGGCTGGGAAAAATGCTGCGAAGTCGTTATGTTGAGGGCGATTTGGCGAGCAATAAAGTGCCCTATCTACCATCAACAGTCGCCGACCAAACGCCGCAAATGCTGATTTTAGAGGCAAAAGCTTGTTTTAAAAATAAAGCTTATACTGAAGCAATTAATAAAGCAAAACAGGCGCTTACTCTGCAACCTCACAATTTTGAGGCTGATTATTTGCTGGCTCAAATTTATGCAAATTTAGGCAGCTATTGTCAGGCGATAGAACACTGCAAGCGAGCTAGCAAAGCAGATGCTATGTCAGTATTTCCTAATTATTTGCAAGCTCACATTGCTGAAGAACAGGGCGACTTGGAAACTGCTAAAACTTTTTTGAAAAAAACTATTTATCTTAGCCCGTCTTTTGTTTCAGCTTATCTCGAACTCGGGAATATATACAACAAAGAAGGCAAGGTAAATATAGCGATTAAAATGTACAACTCATCTTGCGATATTCTCAACAAACTACCGCCCAATACTCCGATAGAGCAGCAGGGGAAAATGACAGCGAATCAAGTATTGATCGATGTAAAAAAAAAATTGGTAAAATTGTACAGCAAGCAATACTGACGCGCCGGGAGAAACCAAAAACTCGGTTGTTTTGCTTGTAGTGAGGACTTCAGTCCTCTCAAAATCGGAGGACTTTAGTCCTCACTACAAACACCTTGATTGTAGGTAATTGACCGAATATGATATTACTGCCAAACCCAATACGATCGTAGAAACCAGTCTTTTTTGCAAGTTCTAGTAAATAAAGTGTCAGGGTAAATATGGAAACTAAGCCGTATCTTATATTTAAACAGAACGGTTTGCTCTGCGGTGTAGAAGTCGGCTGGGTTCGGGAAATTTTCTTCCTACCGGAGCTCACACCGATCGCCGAAGCACCTCAAGATATTGTTGGGGCGATCGATCTCAGGGGCTCTATTCTACCCGTGATGGATCTGAATCTCCGTTTTGGGTACGTTTGGCAGGAGTATTCTGTGACAGATAGTGCGATCGTCATAGAATGGCAAGAGTTTCGAGTTGCGATCGTTGTCAATGTAGTTACCGAAGTTAAGCAGATCCCCCAAGATGCAATAACTCCGCAGCTATCTTACGGGCGAGACAAGCCAAACGCGCCCGATCGTTTTTTAGCTGGATTTGCCCGCTGCGGGGCAGATATTATCATGCTGCTCGATCTCGATCGCTTAATTCGATATTCTCCCGACAAAATAGAGATCCAAATGCCAGTTTCAGCAGCAGATGAGGTAGAAACCAAAAATTTGCAGTTAGAAATAGATCCAAAATTGTTAGCGGAAGATGCTAAATTTTTGGTGAAGCCTCACGTTTTTTGTCCGAATGCTACGCCGGAAGAAAAAGCCATTTTTCGAGAGCGGGCTGACAATTTGAGGCTGTTGGGCGAGATCGAAAATTCTGTGGCAATTAATATGTCGCTGGCGGTGGTTGTCCTCAACGGCGAATACTTTGGTATTAATCTAGGGGTAGTGCGCGAATTTACTGACATTCGCCAAGTAACTCCGGTTCCTTGCACTCCCGATCGCATTATTGGAAATATGAACTTGCGGGGCGAGATCCTGACGCTACTAGACATTCGGAATGTTTTAAATATGTCGGCGGATACAAAATCTCTCTCAAAGGCGATCGTTGTTGAAGTTGAAGATTTAGTCGCAGGTATAGTCGTAGACGAAATTTTGGATATTATACATTTGAATTTGGCAGAAATTGCGACTATTCCTGCTGCACTAAATTCTGCAAACCGCGAATATCTCCGGGGTACCGCTTTTTACGAAGAAAAAATCATCGCTGTTCTCAACTTGCAAAAACTGCTGACAAAAGGAGGAGTTGTTGTGGATGAGGAGGTTTGAAGAAAGATGTTATACCAAATCCGCTTTTAAACTCACAGATCACCAATGAATGTTACAAACCATGATAGTCATCAGTCATTACCAATTATTTAATCTAAAATCTCAAATCTTAAATTGTATTAGGCCTTGATAAAAAGGCTGCAAGATATGAGTTTAAAACGATATTTTACGGAAGAATCGGGGTTGCACCTGCACAAACCATGTCCGCGCCACCCGAAACTAAAGAAAAGAGGGTAAGAGAACAGAATTTGCTATGATACTATTTTCTACTGTCACTGCACGGTATCGATGGCAGAAATTGGCGACGGCTTTCTGTTGCCAACGCGGGACTCCCAACAACTATCGCAGCGCCACAACCTTACTAAGCAAAATGCTATCTTAAATTAAGGAAAAAAAGATGTTTGGTAAAATTAAAAAAATCAAGATTAGAAACAAGATGCTACTCGGATATTTAGCCCCAGCAGCTATCTACTTAGGGTTGCCCGTATTAGTTATCGGTACTACAAGTCAGGTGTTTGACACTTTACAAGAAGTGGAAAGGGTAGAAATTGTAGTCGAAGAAACAAGTAATATGTCCGTAGGTGCGGAGCAAATGGTACGGGGGCTGCGCGGCTATTTAATTAATAAAAATCAGCAGTTTTTAACGGATTTTAAAACAGGTGCAGAGTTGGCTCGCCAGTCTGCGAGTAATGTAGAGCCTGTAGTTAAAAATCCCGAGCAGAAAATTCGTTTGCAGAGAATGCTGGAGCTAGTCAACGAATATTATGATGGTTCTAACGAAATTGTTCGCTTATTTCAGCAAAATCAGACAGCGGAAGCCCTCGCTCTATTTAATACCGGCAAGTACACAAAATTTGTGAATGAATTTGTGGAAGTGAACCGAGAATTTCGGGAAACAGAATTAAAGATGATTAAGCGAGAAACGCAACTCACGAAGGCAGCTTTAAACTTTTTGGTATCGACCCTGGTGATAGGTTCGGTGCTGTTAGTGCTGTTTGGTGCGAGTGTTGCTTGGCTGATTTCGTCAGGAATTGCTGGAACGATCGATCGCGCAATTAGCTCGATCGCCACTTCTTCCGCCCAGATTGCAGCTACAGTGGAAGAACAGGAACGCATGGCCAGCCAGCAATCAGCTTCCGTCAATCAAACTACGACGACAATGGACGAATTGGGCGCATCTTCTCGGGCTACTTCACAGCAGATAGAAACGGCAGCATCTGAAGCCATACAAGCTTTAACTTTAGCTGGCGCAGGTACAAAAGCTGTCGAACAAACTTTAGAAGCAATGGCCACGCTGAAAACAAAAGTGCAGGATATGCAAGGGCAAATTATGCAGTTGAGTGAGCAAACCGATCGCATTGGCAATATCTCAACTGTAGTCAGCGATTTGGCAAATCAAACTAATATGTTAGCGCTAAATGCTGCGGTGGAAGCAGTGCGGGCGGGGGAACACGGCAAGGGTTTCGGCGTTGTGGCGTCAGAAATTCGCAAACTTGCCGATCGCAGTAAAAAATCGGCAGCGCAAATTAACCTGTTAGTTGCTGATATTCAGAAAGCGATTAACTCAACAGTAATGGTGACAGATGAAGGAACTAAAACTGTGGACTCTGGCGTAATTATTGCATCAGAAACCGCAGCGGCATTTGCCGGAGTAGCTGATGCAATTAACAACGTGGTTTTGAGTTCTCAGCAAATTTCGCTGAATGCCAAACAGCAAGCAATCGCGATCGAACAAGTGGTGGAAGCTATGAACTCTCTCAACCAAGCAGCAGCACAAACGGCTGGCGGTATCACTCAAACTAAAATCGGCACTCAAAGATTGAATGAAGCTGCTTTAGATTTAAAAGCCGTTGTTTAGAATAGTTATCAGTTATAATTTGTTAAATTTTAATTATGAAAATAAAAGTTAAAAATTTGCCCTTAAGAATTAAAGCGATTATTTTTGCGATCGCCCTCAGTACAATCCCAGTTATATTGACAGGAGCGATGACTTATTTATTTGCCAGCGAGAACCTGACTAACTACGTAATTAAGTACCAAGAATCACGGGCGATCGCTACAGCAAATCAAGTCAGCAACTTTCTTTTTGAACGCTACCTAGACGTTAAGGAACTAGCTAATTTAGGTATACTGAACGACCCCAGAGTCAGCCAAACAACATCCACCAGTCAAAAACAAGATTTGTTAGATAAATATGTAAAAGAAGGGGAAGGCTACGACAGTATTGCAGTCGCAGACCTTCAGGGGAATACTATTTTGCAATCGAGGGGAGAACCGATTACAGATTTAGGCAAGCGCGACTATTTTCAGGAAGTAATAAAAACTAATCGTCCTACACTTGTGCAGCCCAGAAAGTCATTTATTAATGGTAAATACGCCATTTTTGCTGCGGCACCGGTTGTAGATATCAATACCGGAAAAACTATCGCAGTCATCAGAACTCGCACGCCTACAACTTATTTAGAGCAGGGTTTTCACGAAAACATAGATAAATTAATTAGATACTCGGACGGATTTAAAAAAGAGGAATACCACTTGATTGATGGCAATGGCAAGTTTTTTTCAGCAACAGAAACCGATCGTGTGAGCACAGAGGCACGGTCAGAATTTGATATTTTTGCCAAATTGCAAGCGGAAAAAAAAATTAACAGTGTCATCGATATCGAGCGCATCGATAATTCTAAGCAACTGATTACTTACGCTCCTATTGAAACATTAAAAAATCTGCCAGAATTGGGTTGGAGCGTGATTGTTGCCAACGATACAAAAGATGTATTTGCTCCGCAAAAACAGTTGCTGTCTGCTCTGATTGCAGGAGTTGGAATGACGGCTGCTATTGTTAGCGCGATCGCAATTTTTTTAGCCCGTCGAACTACTCGCTCGGTAAATGAAATTGTGCGGGCGATCGCCTCTTCTTCCTCGCAAATTGCTGTCACCGTCGAACAGCAAGAACGCATCGCCAGCCAACAACTATATGCTGTCGATCGAACTGCTACTACAATGGACGAATTGGGCGAATCCAGCAAAGCTTGTGCTTCGCAAGCCGAAGCAGCCGCTTTCGGGGCCGCACAAGCCCTTAAACTCACAGCAGGAGGCAGTCAAGCAGTAGACAACACCTTGAAAGAAATGGCAACTTTGACCAAAAATGTAGCAGCCATTCAAACGCAAATTTTGCGTTTGAGCGAACAAACCGATCGCATTGGCAATATCTCCAGTTTAGTCAGCGATTTAGCAAACCAAACAAATATGCTCGCCATCAACGCTGCTGTCGAAGCAGTTAGAGCCGGTGAAAGCGGCAAAGGATTTGCGGTTGTTGCCAGCGAGATTCGCAAATTAGCCGATCGCAGCAAGGAATCAGCGAGCAAGATTAATGCTTTAGTTGCCGACATCCAGAAAGCGATTCGTTCGACAGCAACGGTGACGGATGACGGCACAAAAACTGTGGAAAATGGAGTAAAAATTGCCCGAAAAACCGCCGACGCATTTGCGGGAGTGGCCGAGGCGATCGATAGCATTGTTTTGAACAGCAAACAAATTTCTTTTACTGCAAGAAACCAGGCGATCGCCATTGAGGATGTAGTTGAAGCCGTCAACTCTCTTAACCTTGCCGCTCAGGAAACTGCCTCCGGCATTTCTCAAGTCAAACTCGGCATTTCTCAACTCAACCAAGCAGCCCAAAATTTAAAATCAGTAGTTTAGTTAGATGTTGGAGGAAGAAGGAATAAGGAATAAGGAAGAAGGGGAGAGGGGGAGAGTGGGAGAGGCGGAGAGTGGGGACTAGCAATTATCAATTACCGATTCCCAATTCCCAATTCCCAATTCCCAATTCCCAATTCCCAATTCCCAATTCCC
>JAUBOH010000282.1:0-9074 GCA_036700145.1 Microcoleus occultus BM001215366 | reverse complement strand
ACGGCAGTGCCGTGTCCTCCGTTTATATCATTCCGATGAAGAGCCCAATTGATATGAGTTGATTTTAGCAATTGTAGATCGACCTTTCACCACAAATTCCCGGATTTTCCTATTCGCCCAGCAGCGATTCAAATGCAGCTTGCAAAGACTTGATATCGCCTACTCTGGCTACTAACAAGTTTTCGCTGCCGGCATCCTGCAACCTGTGCTTCCAATACTGGATGGTATCGGAGTTGTTCATCCAGAAACTAATTACGGTGTCTACGACTCGATCGACATCCCAGCCCCGCCCAGGAGAAACTGTCTCCACCGATGCCACAAACCCATCGAGAGTACATTTCCGGTTTGCCAAGTATTCTACACCGGACGGCTGCTGTTGTTGCAGCAATTCCTGCTGCTGGTTAAAAAACGTTAAAGTTGGAGATACGCCCAGGATTTCAAATGTATAGGTCATGTCATCCTCCCAAAGTATTATTTTGCCCGATCGTCCAAAAAAGCCAAGAACACTTTACTTTGCTACCCTCGATGAACCCTAGATGCTTGAATTACCGGCGTTGGCGCTCGATCGGGATTTTGCCCGCTTATTCTATTAATAGCAAATTTTTTAACAGAGTATTGTCACATAATTTACATTTGTCATGGCGCTGTATAAAAAATTAAAATCGGATTTTTATTAAGGGGCGGTAAGGTGAGCCATCAGCACCCAATCGGCAAGTGAGTTTTTGGGTTTAGGATCGGATGCGCCATCAGCACCCGCAGGAATTGATACCATTTTAAATTTTAGATTAAACAATTGAAAATATCAATTCCGGTTGCACCGGAATCATAGAGGACACCGCGCCGGCCGTTTCTTGCGCAATGTTATTTTGGGTAGGGAAACGGCCGGCGCGGTGTCCTGATTTCGGTAATATTAATAATTCCGATACTACCGGATTTGATATGACCGATCGACTAGGGGTTTGGAGTACGGGCCTCCAGTTGCATTCTTTTGAAACTGGTATCAGTTTTGGGGCGCGAGTTTCCAGAGGCATCGCCACATTCAGGCAAGTAGTGGCATCATTAATATTAGAACTTTTAGAGTAGCGGTTGAAACCTCAGCCAATTTTTGAGCTGCAGCCTACCGCACTTCACTATTTCTGTACAACTTTGTAACTTATAATATCTAGGGGAGCTTTTGAACGACAAACGATACGCAAACCGGTAAGTGTAACAATATTGATGTTATTAAAAAGTCTGAGCAGTTATCTGATGAAAAGCTCGCCCAAGATGTCACTGAGCCTCGTCTTGTTGATACCGCTGGTGGTGCAAATCTCCGTAGCAGTTGGCGTGACTGGATGGCTGTCGTTTCGCAACGGCCAGAAAGCCGTCAATGACCTTGCTACCAGGTTGAGCTTGGAAGTCGCAGCCAGGACTAAAGAAAATTTTCGCAGTTTTGGCGATGTGTCTCATTTGTTTCTGCAAATGAATACTGCTGCGATCGCCTCGGGAAATTTAGACCCAGAAGACTTCCCCAACTTAGAGCGCTATTTGTGGAACCAGACCAAGCTGAGCGATCGAACTACAACCATCTACTACGGCGACGAACAGGGCAGATTCCTCTTGCTCAAGCGAGAAGCAGAAAACTTAGTATACATCAGAGACGAATCCACCGCTCCGGATCGCCAAATTTATCGCCTGGACAAGGACGGAAATCGCACTGAGCTAATCAAAACCGCCGCCTACGACCCCCGTACTAGGCCGTGGTACACAACTGCCAAACAGTCAGGAAAAGCCACTTGGTCTCCCATCTACGTCTTCACCGCCTTGCCAGTTCTGGGGATTACGCCGGTGATGCCCATCTACAATGAAACAGGAAAACTGCGGGGGGTACTCGCAATTGACCTGACTCTTTCTCAAATTAGCGATTTTCTCAAAAGCATTAAAATTAGCCCGTCAGGACAAGTTTTTGCGATCGAACGCAGCGGCGAAATAGTCGGTAGTTCCACAGACGAATTGCCCTTTGTCACCGCCAAAGACGGACAAAAACGGCTGTTGGCGACTAGCAGCAAAAATCAGTTAATTCGATCGGCTTCTACATACTTGCAACAACGATTTGGCAGTTTTGCACAAATTGACAGCCAAGGACAGTTTACCTTCGATCTAGACGGCAAACGTCAATTCATTACAGTTGCTCCCCTGCAAGACGGCCGCGGCCTCGATTGGCTGATTGTAGTCGCCATCCCGGAAGCAGACTTTATGGAGCAAATTAACGCCAACACTCGCACAACTATCTTATTGTGCTTTTTTGCCTTCATATTGGCGATCGTCCTCGGAATTTTCACCTCTCGCTGGGTTGTCGAACCGATTACCCGATTGCTGGAAGCTTCCAAAGCTTTAACAAAAATGTCCGAATCCTCCGACTTCACCTCCTCGGAATTAGACGGCCAAGTCGCAGTCCAAGGCGTTAACGAACTCGGCCTCCTAGCTCAGTCTTTCAACCAGATGGCGAGACAATTGCGATCGTCTTTTGTCGAACTAGAACAAACCAACTCCAGTCTAGAACAGCGAGTAACAGAACGCACTGCCGAACTCGAAGCCGCCGAAGCAGAATTGCGAGCTTTGTTTGCAGCCATGAACGAATTAATTATAGTTGTGGACTCCAGCGGCCGCTACTTGAAAATCGCACCAACAAATATGTCGCTGCTCTACAAACCAGCCGCAGAATTAGTTGGAAAAACAGTCGGAGAGCTGTTTCCCCAAGCTACAGCAGACTATTTTCTCAACCACATCCGAGCTGCTTTAGATAGCCAGGAAACTGTCAGCATCGAGTACGATTTAACCATTGACGATCGCAAAATTTGTTTTGCCGCCAGCATTTCGCCGCTTTCAGAAGAATCCGTAATTTGGGTAGCCCGCGACATTACCGAACAAAAGCGAGCCGAATCCGTGCGCCGTCAAAGACAAAAACAACTGCTCAAACAAAATACGGTTTTGGTAGAATTGGCAAGAAATAAAGCGCTGTATCGAGGCGATTTGCAAGTAGCTTTGAGGCAAATCACCGAAGCGGCCGCTCATACCCTAAATGCAGAAGGAGCCGGAGCGTGGTTGTACGACGAAAGCCGATCGAAACTGCAATGTCTCGACCAATTTACGCGCAGCAACCACCACCATTCCCAAGGCGCCGAACTCGCAGCACCAGACTATCCAGCTTATTTTAAAGCTTTGGAAGAACACCGGACGATCGCAGCCGATGACGCTCTCTCGGATATCAGAACCAGAGAATTTGTGGCATCTTACTTTGCAGGAGCCGGCACCACATCAACCTTAGATGCGCCGGTGCGGCTGGGAGGACAAACCGTGGGAGTAATTTGTATCGAACAGGTGGGAAGTGCTCGCAACTGGACATTAGAAGAACAAAATTTTGCTGCTTCCCTGGCAGATTTGGTATCGTTGGCGATCGAAGCTAGCGAGCGCGATCGTACACAAACCGCACTGCTTCAAGCAGAACAAAAATACCGCAGCATCTTTGAAAATGCAGTCGAAGGCATTTTTCAAACAACCCCCGAAGGCCGCTTCTTGAGCGTAAATCCAGCTTTAGCCCGCATCTACGGCTACGCCACTCCCGAAGAATTGACCTCAAATCTCACAAACATCAGACAGCAAACTTACGTTAATCCCCAGCAGCGTGAAAAATTCATGCGAGTGATGCAAGAATTCGGACAAATTTCCGGGTTTGAGTCAGAAGTTTACCGCGTTGACGGCAGCATAATTTGGATTTCCGAAAGCGCCCGTGCAGTCTGCGACGCCAACGGCGAGGTACTCTACTATGAAGGCAGCGTCGAGGATATTAGCGATCGCAAAGTGTTTGAATCCGCCTTGCAACTCGCCCTAGAAGCAGCCGAAGCCGCTTCCACCGCAAAAAGCGCATTTTTAGCAAACATGAGCCACGAACTGCGAACACCTCTGAATGCCATCATCGGCTACAGCGAAATGCTCCAAGAAGAAACCGAAGAATTGGGCTACGATGAACTGGGCCCAGATTTAGACAAAATCCGCACATCCGGCCGACACTTGCTATCGCTAATTAACGACATTCTCGACATTTCTAAAATCGAAGCCGGCCGCATGGATCTTTACCTAGAAACCTTCGACATCGCCGCCCTGATTGAAGAAGTCGCCTCCACCGCCGCGCCGCTAATTGAGAAAAATAGTAACACTTTAAACTTGCACCAAATCAGCAATATCGGCACAATGCACGGTGACATTACCAAAGTGCAGCAGATTTTATTAAATTTGCTGAGCAATGCCGCCAAATTCACTCAAAACGGTACAATTACCCTCAGCGCCACCCGAGAAAAAATTGCGGACAACAGCAGCGAAGCCAGATCGGAAAATAGTTCTGAACCTGCGGTAAATACTCAATCCTCAATTGCTAGTAAAGAATTTTTAGTTTTTAATTGTACAGATACAGGAATTGGAATGAATCCAGACCAATTGCAGCACATTTTCCAACCTTTTACCCAAGCAGACGCTTCAACCACGCGCAAGTACGGCGGCACCGGTTTAGGGCTAGCAATCAGCCAGCGTTTTTGCCAAATGATGGGCGGCAATATTTCAGTCAACAGTCAAGTCGGTGTTGGTTCTATTTTTACCATCCGCTTACCTGTTAATCCACAAAATTAGGGTGGATCGCACACGCAGCATTCAATTTCAGGAAAAAAGAATTCTGGCGCATCTTACAAAGGAAGTTCCCCTAAAAAAGGGGGACTTCAAACCAAGTAGGGAAACTAAAAGTAAAAAGAACATTCTTTTTATTTTTTATTTTTTACTTTTATCTTACTCATCACGGCTGTGTACTTGGCTGAGATTCTCCATTCACCACCCCCGTCGTATCTATCTGATCGGCGATATCTTGTTTTTCACTTTCAATAAACCATTTATACTGATCGAGCGTTTCGGGACGAGCATAAGTCAAACACATTTTTCTCCAGCGCAATTGCTCTTTTAGATCTTTTTTCTCTTCCAGAACATCTTCGAGCAAGCAATAAGCCATCCCTCCACCGAGCTCTTTTCCTTCAATTGCTTGGTCGATAGCAACTGCTTGTCGCAGTTCTTTTTCAGCCGCTTGGTACTGTTTTTGTTTGAGCAGTACCCAGCCCAAGTTTAAATGCAGTTCATAGTTGAGTATAAAATCTTCTTTAGCAACCAGATGTAATCCCATTCGCAGTAAAGATTCAGCGGTAATATTATCCTTTTTGCTAATATAAGCGCGACCTAAATTATTAAAAGCGCGAGCATTCCCTCGCTCTAAAGCTCCTTTATACTCGCTGCTAGCTTGCTCTAGATTTCCCAAAGATTCGTAGACTTGTCCCAAGGCAATTTGAATGTCCGAATTATTGGGGTCTATTTTGGCCGCTTGCTCGTATTTCGCTTTTACCGCGAATATTTTGAGAGTTTGGTTTAACGGGACTTAGACAAAAACTGAAGCCTAAATGGCTTCAAACCTATATACAGAAAGTTTTTGAGCTCGAATGGGTAGGAATCCAGTATATTTAAGGGTTTCAGACATTTTTGGGCGATCGACCTCTTTGACTGACTCCGAAGGGTTTTCAGCTTTTTTAGCGGCTAGAAAATGTCTAAGTCCTAATTACCTTTGAATGCTTCTCGGATCGAGAGCATCGCGCAGCCCATCCCCCAATAAATTAAACGCCAAAACAGTCAAAATAATCAGTATCGCCGGAGGCCAAACCAACCAAGGCTGCAACACTAAAATTGAAGCATTAGTAGACAGGGATAGCAAATTTCCCCAAGAAGGATCGGGCTGTTGAATTCCCAATCCAATTAAACTCAAAACCGACTCCGCCACAATAAAACCCGGAACCGCCAAAGTAGCAGAAATAATTACATAAGTTGCAGTTTGCGGCAAAACATGGCGGACAATAATATAAATTGGATTAGCGCCCATAGCCCGCGCCGCCTGCACGAATTCTCGCTGTTTAATTGAGAGAACCTGACCGCGAATCACCCGCGCTAAACTCGCCCAACTGATAAATGAAGTAATCAGCACAATCAAGATAAATCGCTGAGCGCTTGTCAATCCCGGGGGCAGAACTGCTGCTAGCGCTACTAATAAATAAAGACCGGGAATCGTCATCAATACTTCAGCGAACCGCATTAAAATACTGTCAATCCAACTGCCGAAATAACCGGATATTCCTCCGATTAACAATCCCAATGGGAAAGAAATTGCTATGCCAACTAAACCGATGCTGAGGCTAATTCGGCTGCCCTGTACTAAGCGGCTGAATTGATCGCGAGCTTGTTCGTCCGTGCCTAAAATGTTAATTTTGCCTTCTCCTGTAGTGCCAACCAAGTGCCTGTCAAAAGGTAAAAATCCTAAAAATTTATAGGGAGAACCTTTGACAAACAAACCGACAACAGAGGGTTTTTGCCAGTCTACAATTATCTCGCGATCGCCCGTATTCGCATCCACCGGCCCCTGAGTAGTCGGATAAACGTGAGGCCCGATAAATTGTCCGTCTCGGGTGCTTAAATAAATCTGAGTCGGCGGCAGCAATGAACCGTTTAATTGAGAGTCGTAGGGGTCGTAAGGCGCTACAAATTCGGCGAAAAGTGCGACTGTATAAAAAATTAACAGCAGCACGGCTCCCAACCGAGCTAGAGGATTATTTTTAAGCTTTTGCCACCATTTCATAAGTTTTTAGATTTGAGATTTTAACTTGATTCGTAGTGAAGACTTTAGTCTTTCTAGGTTCGTAGTGAGGACTTTAGTCCTTCTTAATTAGCATAGGTAAGGTGCGCAGTGCTGAAGTCCTTACTATAAAATTTTTTGAGGACTGAAGTCCTTACTACAAACCTTAAACTATTTTTTTTCATCTGGAACCAAAATTATTCTACTTTCATTGTCTGCTATTTTCCCCAATTCCTCGCCGCTAAAGGGATTGTAGAAAAACGAGCCTGTTTGCGGCGGCAATTTGGGATTGAGTACAATTTCTACTATACTTTTGACTACCCCAGTTAGCGGAATTGCGAGGATAACTCCGAGCAATCCTCCCACTTTACCTCCTAACAGCAAAGCTGTAAAAATAATTACCGGACTTAATCCGGTGAGATTCCCCATGATTCGGGGAGCTACTAGATTATCCTTGACTTGCTGGAGGGCGATCGCAACTGCCAACACTTGCAGCGCCAGCCACCAATCGATAAACGCTACAATTATACTAACAGTGCCAATTCCCAGCGTTGCTCCGATAAACGGAATTATTTCCGTCAATCCGATAAACACGGCAAACAACAGAAAAAACGGAACTTGCAGCCACCAAAAAGCCAGAGTTAGCGAGGTAGCCATAAATAGTCCCAGCAATAACTGTCCCGATACAAATCGCTGGAGATTTCGCTGCAAAGTATCGGTTAAAACATAGCGAATATCGGGCGAAAAAATGCTGGTCAATCCCTGCCACACTCTTTGACCGTCGAGGAGCATATAAAATGAAATTACCAGGATCAGAATTAAGTCGAGAAACCAGTTAACCGTACCTACAACTAAACCCAAACTCGTACCCGCGATCGCCTGTACTTGTTCCTGTACTTTCGCTGATAACTGTTGTTCTAATATTTGCACGTTAAATGGCAAATTGCGCTCGGCACTCCAAGTTTGAAAGTCACCTAACTGCTGCCGCGCCGACTCCAGCAAATCCGGGAACCTCACCCCCAACTGCCTCGCTTGGCTGAAAACAGGCGGCACAATAGTTAAACCAATTACTACTACTACCACACCCGCCATCAAATAAACCAGCGCCGCAGCTACTCCCCGCGGCAAAAATACTTGCAGTCTTTTTACTGCATAATTCAATAAAAATGCAATCAGTCCCGCCGTGACTAAAATGCTGACCAATTCCCCAACATAACTGACAGCAGTTAGGGTAAACCATCCCGTCACTAGCACTAGCAACCAAGTAATTAGGAACTGCTGGACGGGAGTAAAGACACTGTTCATTTTGATTTTTGTCAATTAAACTGGTAGAATTTTTTAGCCGATGTGCCGTATTTTACAACAAACAGATTATAGATTCGCAATAATTAGTTCGAGATTAGACTGAATTTTCTCGGCATTGATGAGTTGGTGACGGCAAAACCGCTCCCGTGACAAGGCGGCGTCCGATCGCCCCGACGATCGCAAACCGCGCTAATATTATCGTGCCCCGGAGCCTCTTCGAGTTAAATGCCGATCGTCCAAAATCCCGATCGAAATCGTCACCCCGCAGGCGTGAAATGGCGCCACACTCACCCAAAAGGAGGACGCGCGACTGCTCGCGCCATCCGCTAAAATGAACTAGATATAAAAACCGCAATCTTTCTTTACAATACCAACAACCAAAGGCTCATACCGGCGGGAGGAACTACCGTGACGAATCAAGTTTTTTCAGAAGCAGAAAAAAAGCAACCTCTTCCCGCCGTGCAGAGCGGGCGCGACAGGAACTCAGCAGCCGACGCGCCTGAAAGTGCCGCCAGCGACCAATCTCGCTGGCAATTCTCGCCAGAGGATGATGAACGAGAAGTTCCCCTAGAAGTTCCAGAAATGGACGGGGAACAATCCGAAGTTTGGGAACCGGAAGAAACGGAAGTTCCAGCCAGCAAAGGACTCAGGTGGCCGGCGCTGTTGGCGGGCGTGGGAATTGGCGTCGCTGCAACCCTGGGAGCCGTACACTTGGTTTCGGGAAAAAGCGCCCGCCCTGCAGCGACAGCCCCAGCGGTGGCTCAAACACCCGTGTCTCAAACTGTGACAGTGGCTGCTGCGGAATCGGTGGAGGTGGCTCAAACTCTGGAAGCGACGGGAACCGTGGCCCCCTACGATTTGCTGCCGGTACTCCCGCAAGCAAACGGCTTGCAAATCAAGCAGGTTTTGGTGGCGGAAGGCGATAGGGTAGAAAAAGGTCAGGTGATGGCGGTTTTGGACGATTCGGTGCTGCGATCGCAAATTGCCGAAGCTACTGCTCAAGTACAATCGGCCGATTCTACAGTAGAACAAGCGCAAGCTCAGGTGCAACAAGCCCAGTCAGCCCAACAAGAAGCCC
>JAUBOH010000281.1:0-9118 GCA_036700145.1 Microcoleus occultus BM001215366 | reverse complement strand
AACTCATGAATATATCCTCAAACCCGCCATCATAAACAGTCTCACTGTTAAAAACTAACTGTCGATTGTCAATTGTCAACTGTCAACTGCTATATGACCCAGTATTGACCAAAAAAACCGGGTTTATTAACTGTTTCAAAGGCCTGCCACGCGTCTTTTCGTACATCGAAGCCGGTTTTTACGTCCATGAATGTCCCCTAAAAATAGTCGCGCTGCATGGAAGTCGATCGCCAATATTATGCTCACACAAGCTGCACCTAAAACCCTGCGTTGGCAACGTTCTCAATATTCGCCGCTGGCACGACAAATAGACGTTTTTGCCGCAGCGAGCAAGTTCTTATTTTTCTTGTGGTGGGATGGACTGCTGCAAAATAATTCGGCTCATACTAGAAGAATTCGCGCTCATTGGCTGGTGAATACTTTGCTGGATTTAGGCCCAACTTTTATTAAAATCGGGCAGTCTCTCTCGACTCGGGCGGATTTGCTGCCGCTGGAGTACGTGAAGGAGTTGGAACAGTTGCAGGATCGGGTTCCCGAATTTAGTTCCGAAGAGGCGATCGCCCTGGTAGAATCGGAATTGGGTAAAGATATCTATGCTTTGTACCGCGATTTCGACCCGTTGCCGATCGCCGCTGCGAGTCTGGGACAGGTGCACAAAGCGAGGCTGCACACCGGGGAAGATGTGATTGTGAAGGTGCAGCGTCCGGGTTTGGAAAGTTTATTTGATTTAGATGTGAAGGCCGTGCGCCAAGTTTTGCGTTTGTGCGATCGGCATTTGCCTGGGACGCGCAAATACGACTTGGAATCTATTTATCACGAGTTTTTTAAGATTTTATATCAAGAAATTGACTACGTGCAAGAAGGTAAAAATTCCGATCGCTTTGGTGAGAATTTTAAAGGATATCCTCAGATTATTGTCCCGAAAGTCTACTGGAAATACACGACAAAAAAAGTGCTGACTGTCGAATATGCACCGGGGATTAAGGTGGACGATCGGATTAGTTTAGAGGCGATTGGAGTAGATATTGCGAAGCTGAATCAACTTGGGATTTGCTGTTACTTGAAGCAGTTGTTAATTGATGGTTTTTTTCAAGCTGACCCGCATCCGGGCAATTTGGCGGTGACAGAAGATGGTAGCTTAATTTTTTACGATTTTGGGATGATGGCTGAGGTGAAGTCTTTGGCTAAAGACCAAATGGTCAAGACTTTTTTTGCTGTGATGAGAAAGGATACTGATGAGCTAATCGATACTTTAATTACGATCGGCTTAGTTGAACCAATGCCGGATATGATGCCGGTGCGCCGACTGATTGCTTTTCTGTTGGAGAAGTTTATTGATAAGCCGATCGACTTTCAAGCATTTAATGAAATTAAGAACGAACTTTATATCATGTTTGAGCAGCAACCGTTTCGCTTGCCGGCACAAATGATGTTTATTATTAAGTCAGTGACGACTCTCGACGGGATTGCTAGAACTCTCGACCCTCACTACAATTTCCTAGCATCCGCTCAGCCTTTTGTCAAGAGTATTGCGGTGAGTAAGGGGCGCGCAAGTGCGATCGGAGAATTGGCCAAGCAAGCGCGAACTTTTATCACCTACAAGTTACAGCAGCCGAGTAAATCGCAAGTTTTTCTGAAGCGTTTGGAACAGCGGATCGAAGATGGCGAATTGCAAATTCGAGTCCGCAATATCGAGAGCGATCGAGCCCTGAAACGGATTAATCTAGCGCTTAAAACTCTAATTTTTGCCTGTGTGGCTGGTTTTGCGGTGCTGTCGGGTGCAGTGCTGCTGGTGGGCGGATATCAAACGGGGGCGATCGCAGCTTTTGCTGTGGCGGGATTTGGCGGGTTGTTTGTGGTGCGCTCTTTCTTAGATTTGCTGGTTAGGGAAAAGCTCGATCGTATGGTCGAAAAATAAGGTTCGTAGTGAGGACTTTAGTCCTTCTTTAAACAATAAATGCTGACTTATTTACCCTAAATTTGTAGGTTATTTAATGCTGCCAACCGTTCATATTCTGCTTTTTCAGCAGCTAAATCAGCTTCAATTTCTGCTCGATTTGCATGATAATAAGTCAGTGCCGCATAAACCAGCGCTAAGGTGAGATGATCCAAATCGGCTGCTATTTCCTCAGCACTATTACCTTGTTTGTATAAGGCTGCGATTCGCTGCACTGATGTGGCAGTACCTGCAATAATAGGGATGCCATTGCGAAGGTTCGGATCGCGGGTAATTAAAGTGCCAATATCAGTTAAAGTTGGCATAGGTTAATCTGGGCTCAAAAATTGGACTTTAATCCTAGCATAAATTTATGATTGTTGAATTTTACAGACTTAATTTATGAAATATTTTGCCCTACTACCATGCTTCTACATACTCACAGAGAGTAGTTGGTTCGGGAATGGGTAAACCCTCCTGTCGCAACCCTTCTAAGTGAAATTCGATCGCTGCTTTAATTTGCTGCTGTACTTCCGAAAGGGTAGCGCCTGTGGCTGCACATCCGGGTAAATCTGGCGCATAAGCTGAATAGTTATCGGGTGTTTTTTCAATGACAATGGCATAACGCATCATCCAGCCTCCATTTTAGAGTATATCCTTTTTGAGGAGTTGAGCTTTGACATCCTCTAGGCTAATGCCTTTTCCTTCTCGAAATTGCTGGCGAGACTTCCTGACTCTTTCTTTAAATAGGGGATGATTTAGCAATTTTATCCAAATTTTTTTGCTCATTTTTGTCGAAATTACTGCGGTTGCCAAACAGTTTGTGTTGGCCAATTGTTATGACCCGAATTTCGCGAGTCTGTTGTTTGAAGAGTAAACCCCCGCGTAGCAGGTAATGAAATGACCAAAAGGCGATAACTTCGTAGAAAAAGGTTCTCAAAAAAAGACTTGACAAGGGGCTGAAATCGCTCTAATAGATTAGAGCTTACAGCTCTTGATGCGAGAGAAGAGAGAAGCACAACGAGCACAACGCACCACAACGATCACAACGATCACCCAAGCACTCCGAGCACAACGGGAGGTTACCGCGTGGTGCTTGCTGATTAAACGTCAGGTCATCGTACTCCAACCAATCTTTCTCCTGTCTCCAACCCAGACGATCGCCCAGCTTGCATTCAGTGTCATAATCAACTTTACCGCCTACTTCCAACCAGATTTTTTTCTGGACGCTAAAGCCAAAGTGACCCTGACTGTATTTTACCCACAACTGGTCGATCGTCCGCAAATCATCGCAAGGAAAATTCTCGATCGATTCGATATTGAAATAACCTTCCTTCTCCCGTCTAGCAGCTTTCAGCATCACCTTTCTTGTTTCCTCATCCGCCTCTTTCCACTTCCCCGCAGTCAATAAATCCCGCAGACGAGTATAATCAACTCCCCGCGCCGATTTAAACTGTACCGAAACATCGGCAACCGTTGACGGAATTGGTTCCCGCAGATAACTCAACCAATCTTGCATCGACTGCGGCCGCTTTTGCGGTTCGGATGCCATCCCTTTTTCTATTGCTAAATTCACCCAATCTCTCACCCCAAAATTTTTCGCAGGTGGCAACGCTTCATTTCTAAAATGCCGATTGAGGGAAGCTGTTGGCACTTTTCCCGTTACCGCATAATATAAAGATGCAGCTAAAGCATAAATATCAACCGTTGGTTTACCACTACCTTCGATATGCTGTTCCCAAGGAGCAAAAGCAGGGTTATGAGGATGCCTGCTGCTAATAATAGTTGGCATTAATTCACTTGCAAGACCAAAATCAATTAACACTGCTTGCCCGTTGGGACGCAACATAATATTACCCGGATGGGCATCTCGATGGACAATTCCTGCTTGGTGAACATCACTTAATGCTTCTCCAATTTGGCGGATCATTGCCACTGCTTCTGTATCCGGGAGTCGCCCCTGTTGCCGTACTGTATCAAATAAACTTTGCCCGACGATTAAATCCATTACCAAACAGTGAAGGCCTGCTTCCTCAAACAAATCGCTAATGCGGACAATTCCAGGATGCGCGTTTTGGCAAAATTTTGCTAATATTTGCCCTTCGCGGATAAATCTGCGGACAAAGTTGGGATATTCCGGGTCATTTTGCAAACTCACATTCGGTGTTTTGAGGACAACTTGATGCTTGAGTTGCAAGTGTGTGGCCTTGTAAGTCATGCCAAATCCCCCCATTCCCAGGATGGTGTCGATGCGGAGAGGGCGAGTTTTGAGGATTTGTCCGGGCGTCCACAGCATGGCAGGTTGCTTGAATTCTCTGTAATTGCTAATTATGATAAGCTGTCTCGCTTCTAAAAAGCAATGAAGATGAATCACTACTTCGTCAAAAACCCGGTTTCTGGGCTCATGCGTAAGTTCTTAAGGTTTTAAGTTAAATTACAAAGTTTCTACATACTCGCACAGAATCGATTATGGCAACCACAATTGGGCTGAGCGAGTAGCTGCAATTTATCTCGATCGATTTTGTATATATCCTTCCTTGCTATTTTTACTTAATTTGATAAATATAAGCATCTGAAATCAACATCTGATTTACCATGTTATTTGTCATGCGTTTGCCTGATAAATTCAAGTCCCAATGTTTCTGTAATTGACGCAATCCTTCAATTAGTTTATGCTTGACACTCACTGCTACAATGGCTGTCCAATCAATTTTTAATTCTGGTTTGACTTGGCGAAAAACTGATAGTATTTCATCATAAGTTTTAAGGGGGCCCTTGCTATCGTACAGAGGCGAAGTGAGCATCAGCCGCCAGGTTTCCGGTTCTGTTGCGTAGATCCAGAGAGCAGAATCAACTGATAAACCTGCTGTATTGAGAGCGTCTATAAGTCTTTGACCTTCTTCTATTTCTTGATTTACCAATGTTGCTGTAGCCATTGCAAAACTCCGTGATTGGGGTCGGTAATTGCTGAATAAACATCGAGAGCTTTTTGTTTGTTATGTTTTTCGTAGCGACTTTCTTCTGACCAGTCTTTGACTAATGCCCATCGAGGTGAAAAATTTGGATCTCTGAGAAGGGATTTTAATTCTGCATCAAGTTTAGCAACTTTAACAAGTTTTTCTAAATCGTGGGTGTAACTGTCGAAAACAGTTTTTTTGTCAGGAAAGTCGAATTTCCGGGTTTGTTTGGCAATGCAAGCTTTTAAAGCGCATTCTATGACATAACCGCTGAGATAGTAAGCACCAGAGTATTGACGATTTTGGAGCAGCACTTCTACTTCTTTAAGTCGAGTGAGTGCGATGTTTTGTAAATCTCGCCTATTCAAAAATTTAGCTTACCTCCATGAAATCAGCAAAGAAGACCCGGCGGTTGAAATCGCATCTGGATTTACAATTATCCAATACCAGAGGAAGTTAAACCCACCAAATGCAAAAATGATACCTAGCGTGTGGGTTGGGGTTGTTGCCTGTACCAGTTGCTAGATATCATTTTGATATCAGAGTTAAATTTTCAATACCCCCAGGGGAATTCGAATCCCCGTCGCATCCGTGAAAGGGATGTGTCCTAGGCCTCTAGACGATGGGGGCGTATTGCTTGTGCTTTCTTTCAGCACCTTTATTAAATTAACTCATCTTTTCCAATCTGTCAACTACTTTGCGAAAGTTTTTTTCTAGTCGTCCGAAACTTGCTCGCAGTAGGCTTTGAGGATGCGGGCGCAATTATCGATCGCCCCTAAATGAGCAATCTCATACCCGTGGGTGTTCTGCGTCGGGAAAGCCAAACAAGCGGCGCGGGCGACATGGCCGAACTTCATGGCGATCGAAGCATCGCTACCAAAACCGCTAATAGTCGCCAACTGCACCTCCACACCGGCTGCTGCGGCTGCTGCGCGCAGTTGGGCGTTCAATCCTTCATCGTAGATTCCGTAGCCGTCCTGAACCAGCAAAACCGGGCTTTCGCCATCTTCGATCGGGTATTCTGGCGCTAAGGGGCAAATTTCCAAAGCGATCAGCGCGTCCAACGGCTGGCGCTGCGAGAAATACAAAGCGCCGATCGCCCCAACCTCCTCCTTCGCCGACGCCACCAAATAAACATTCACCGCAGGCTCTGTCAAACATTCCGCCAGAGCCAGCAAAATCGCCACTGAAGCCTTGTTGTCTAGGGTGTAGCTTGCGATCCAATCCTTCAAGCGAATCGGCTGTTTCCGGTGCTTTCCCACCACCATCCGCGTCCCCGGCCGAATTCCGGCTTCGGCTAATTCCTCAGTGGTACATTTAGTTTCAATCCAGGCATTTTCCCAAGTCAGCGGGGTTTTTTCCTGCTGAGCTTTTTGAGGGGATTCGTGGGATACGTGGCGGCTTCCGAAGCTGAGAATCCCGCTAATTGTTTGCTTGTCGCCCAACAAATCGACGACACCTTCGCCGTAAACCCAGGGAAACGCGCCGCCCAATTTGCGGACTTCGACGCGTCCTTTTTCGCCTATGGTTTTGACTATGGCGCCGATTTCGTCTTTGTGGGCGGTAATGGCGATCGACCTTTGGGGATTGCGGCCCGGAATTAGGGCGATCGCATTGTCCGCGCGATCGAGCCAAGCATTCACACCCAGGGCGGCGAATTTTTCCATTAGCCGATCGTTAATTTCCGACTCCACACCGCTGGGTGAGTGCAGCATCACTAACTCTTCGATTGTTTGGAACAGCCGATCGAACTCTAACATTTGTGATTTCCGTGTTTTCTAACGTTATTATAAAAATGTCAAAATTTCAGCTTTATTTATGCTTTTTCATAAAATTACCCAACTCATAAAAAGAAAAGTTAGAGCCAAAAAATTAGGCCTCAAGTTTAACCGAGTTGCTAACTTTAATTTGCCAGACAATCTGATTGTACTGGGTCAGCGCCAAAAAGTAAACTTGCCTTCAGAAAAAGGCATGAATGGAGAATTTATAGAAGTGCTTTTAGACGACTGCTACGGAGTAGAACAATTAGCTCCGTCTCTGATGAAAATTATAGATATTGGTGCAAATGTTGGCTTCTTTCCGATCGCAGCCCGGAATCGATTTCCCGAAGCCGTGATTCACGCCTACGAACCCAATCCCAATCTCGAAAGCTACCTGAAACATCAATCTCAAATAGCCAATTTTGAATATTTTCTGGAAGCGGTAGGAACCCGAGAGGGGAAAGTAACGCTAGATATTCGGGAAGTGTCGGGAAAAAGTCGATCGTGCGTCAGCGAAAGTGGTGACATACCGATGGTATCGTTGAAAAGGGCGATCGAGCGAATTGGCGGCAGCGTCGATTTAGCCAAAGTAGACTGCGAAGGCGCAGAATGGCTGTTATTTGAAGATCGAGATACTTGGCAACTCGTGCAAAACCTTTCTTTAGAATATCACCTGTGGTCTGGTCACACTCACGCCGAAACCCGACAAGTTATTGAAAACTTAGGATTTCGGGTCAGAAAGCAAATACCAATAGATAAATGGTACGGCACGATCTTAGCATCCCGAACCCGCAACTCTTGATGATATTATGTCCAATAAAATACCCGCTATAGGTTTGTAGTGAGGACTTCAGTCCTCAGACTTTTATGAGGACTTGCATTCCTCACTACAGACCAATTTTAACAGAGCTTGGGTTAAATCTGTTCTTCCCCTTGATTTAAATGCTGAACTCCTTGATTTTCCTCGACGCGAACCATTGCATCTTCAGCAATATTGAGGATGCCCGTGAATGTTTCTTGACTTGGTTGCAAGGCTTGTTCCTTGTTTTTTCGAGCTGCAAGTTCGCGCTGCAATTTGTCAATTTTCCGTTGAAAACGATCGGCTTGTCTGAGCATTTCCTGTTCCGATAAATCCAGTAATTGAATGAGATTAGTAACTTGATATTCGAGAATTTGTGTTTCGCAAATATTGTTGTCAATCGCAATATTTTCAGCATCAAATGAGGAATTAAAAACAACTTTTTCCTCAGCAAGCGACAGAGAGGTTTTGACACTAAGTGCCAAATATTTAAACATTTGAGCAGTGTTTTGAGGAATTTTAACTTTCATGAACATCACTACAACAAACAAACTTCCCGACCGCAAAAGTCCCCCAAATCCCAATACAGACTTGACTTGGTAGGGGATAATTAAGGAATCTTGTTCGGGAATCAAGGGGCTGCCTTTTGCCTCTGATACGTGAAAAATATTTAATACTGCGGGTTCTAATTGCAGGAACCTTTCTCGCTCGATTCCGAGGACTGTAGGAATGTCTAAACCGAACTCCCGGATTATTCCCGAAATCGCCGGTATTTGAGCTACTAATTCGGCACTAACTAACGGAATAGCTGTATTTTCTGCTGCTGTGTGGCGAGAATTCCACTGCGGTTCTGCGCCTGCTGCTGCTAGCAGAGTCCAGCATTTCATGTCGGCGGCGGGGGAATTGCCGTTCATCAAGCGGCGGGCGGATTGTTGCAATGAGTCTTCTAATTCGCCGTAGGGATGAGTTTTGAACAAACGCACCAAAACACAGGTATTTTCTCCCGTTTGCGAATCGCAAAAATGTTGGTAAATATATTTAACAATCTTTTGGCTGGTGGCTTCCATACTAGCAGTATTTCTACCTAACTGGCGCAGGACTAAGCTGCATTTCGCCATGTCTTGCGGGGTAAATAGGGTCATATCGTACATTGAAAAACGCTCTCCCAGAGCTCAAACACTCTTTTTCATTTATCGTTAAGGCCGCTACCGCATCCGGAATCATACTGAGAGTTTTGAAAAGTGCTAGTTAAAATACGTACAAAATTTGCCAGCAAAATGCAGCGGTTGTGTGGCTGGATGCAGAAATTAAGACTAAGGCAAAAAAAATCTCTCCCTGCGGGAGTGCACACCGCGCAAACAGAGGCCGATGTGTAGTGTTTGAAAGGATTTTTGATGGTGGGTCGCGCAGAGAGACGAAAGAAACGGGGTTTTTCAACCGATATCCCTCGCGTTTTACTGCGAATTGTCGTACACCCAACTCGGTTTCTACGTAGTTATGATGTCCGCCGATCCTCGCGCAAGTATCATAAAATTGGTTTGTAGTGAGGACTTTAGTCCTTAGATTTATGAGGACTAAAGTCCTCACTACAAACCCTTGGCATAATTCCTGTAAGTAAGTAGGCGCTAATAAAACAAAGTATGTTAAGTAATTTGACAATTACGCA
>JAUBOH010000280.1:1880-9143 GCA_036700145.1 Microcoleus occultus BM001215366 | reverse complement strand
TAATTGCTCGTTTCAACTCGCGGGGATCGGGATTAGATTGGATAAATTCCGTTAATTCTTCTAACATACAAAGATTATGTAGGGATTCTGACTATTATCTCATAAATCATTTAGGATTGCTATATATAGCACATCGACTATTTGAATCAGTGGAACAATTAGAAAACTTGCTACATAAATTATTAAACGAAGGAGAACTTGTAATTAAATGGGAACGAAAAATTAAAAATAAAGGTAATGCTGTTTGTGCGGTTTAGCTGCGTAGCAGCTTAGCACCAGAGAATTGCCATCTCTTGAGAGGCTCAAGCCCTATGCGCCAATTGAACTCAAACCAGATTAATGAAGCTTCCCACCAGACGGGAAGGGGTAAAGACTCATCTGGCGCGCACAGCTCGATACAGACATAACCTTTCCCGGGCGGTTGCAGCTTCCTGATGTCATAGGCGCCGAGCGCGTGCTGATACATCCGCTGGAGGTCAGACTCGGGTCGCTTGCGAATGATGGCACGCGCACGACTATCGACACTCGCTAGGAGCGCTTCTGTGAATGAGTCAAAGTTGGCGAGGTCGATTTTTATCATTTGTCGATTTTACTTCTCCTTTAGATTCTCTTGAGCGTCGTGAAGTAATTATTTTTAGATTTTTAGATTTCATGGTATTTGCGCGCCACATCCACCACAAACGCCGGAAATACGTTAGTTGTGCCACCCCCACAGGAATTTCTACAGCCTCAGTCTGTCGGCCAGATTTAGCAATTTGTGGCTGATGACTGAGAACTGACGACTGTTTCCCGGCAGATCGCGGGGAACGAACTGCCCCTTTTTAAGGGGCTGGTTTTTGTGTGCATGAAAATTTCGGCGATCGCTAACAAGTCGCCAAAGTTGTTGTAAGTAGCTAGACAAAATTAATTACATAGTTTTATCCAAATTCTTTCAGGATTTTTTCAACAGATGCAACGAAAGTTTCCCAACTTTTGTAAGCAGATATCTCAATTCATTCATACTTAATAAACCGCCATAGGATTTAAATTAAATTTTGTTCAGGAGAGTAAGAAGGTAACTCGAAAAGAGTAATATTACGTTGTTTCCACTCTTCAAGTTTGTCGATAATAGCATCGCTTGTGTGAATAGAAGCTTGCTCTGTGACAATCACCGTTGGCTTATCTAGTGCGGAAAAAAAAGCATCTATACAGGCAATAACGACATCACAATTAATACTTTGAGATGAAATATAACTTTAAAAATGATTATTTTGATTCATGATTCCTAGTACATTTATTCGCTGAATACGACTAAAAATCGTCAAATATTATCCGATATTCTGCCACCCATAGGGAACACAATGAATTCAACCAGAACCTGCTTAATCCAAGGAATCGAAATCAATTCTTTCCTCATTATCCAATCTCTTTAATTCTGATAATTGTGACTTTTTATCCTGATATTATTGGGCTGGAGGCTTGACGGCAACTCCTTTACGCATACGATGCCAACTCATTTTTAGCATTTTTAGTATTCTTTGAATTGTTTTGGTACTGGGACTTATGCCCCAGGGTTCTTGAACTTTTTGACTAACCTTTCTCAGAAATAGATTGTTGAAAACCCAGTAAACTTCCGGCTGCGTCTAGCGATTTCGCAAAGATCCAAATCTTTGCGGCATTTGGCGATCGCCATTGCTTTGAGTAATTGATTCCGGCAAGTTAATGCTTTGTTTTTTCGGGTCTCGGTTGAATCGGTTTTGGCACTAGGAAAAGTTTGCCAATCTGGCTCGGGAGGCAATGACACCGGTTCGGGAGGCAATGACACCGGTTCGGCAACTTGCTCTTCACTAATTAGTCCCTTTTGATCGTCAAATTAGGAGCGCTGTCTGAGATTTTCAAATAACGCCGAAACCCTGTCCCGACCGTAACGGACTTTAAGTTTAAGCTGGTTAACAAACAAGTCGTTTGCCAGTCCAATAAATCGTTTTAAGCTCAATAAGTGCGTCCCTGTGGTAGCGCAAAATTCCGCATAACTTGCGTACATCCACGAGTTGATATTTAGGGTAATTGAAGGTTGTCGCCTTGAGTGTTGGTTTTTTGAACTCCAAATATCTAGAAAACAACTGGGTGAGAGTCAGTCCCGGTTTAGGCTTGATAGTCTCGACTACTGTCAAATGAGTCTGCGGCTTGTATTTTTTGAGTGTGGAGTCAAACCGCTCAAACTTGATATCGGATTCAATTAACTGTGCCTTAGCGAATGCCTGTTTCCTGTTTTCGGGGGTGTCCGGCGTCCCCAAAGATAAGTATTTTTGCTCTGCCCCGTACAAGTGTCTTGGCAGTTGCAACCGCAGCCTTCCCTCGCGAGTCGCCACCACAACGGAACCCTGAGAAGCTTTGCCCCCCAATTCAGGAATTTTAGGCATCTATTTTTACTCAAAGCCGATCGACCACTTTTATCAAATTGACTACGAAATGACTGCGATAACGTCCGATGCAAAAGCGAATATCTTGGGAGTCCTTGCTGTATAAAGCGTTTTTCGGTTTGTGCTGGCCGCCGAGACTGCTAACTATGCGGGTTCGATTACCGGCCCGCTTTTGTCTATATGAACCTGAAACCCTTGATTTATAAATATTTTCGGCGTTTATAGGGATTCAGCTTCAGGGTTTTATGAAGCGTCTTTGGAGACAAACACAGGCTCTTTTGAAGACAATTTGGAGACAATTTGAACCGTTTAGTTCAGCGAGTGCGTCCAAAACGGTCTCAATATCTGCTAAGTCGGCCGCTTCGGGAAAATAGACAATTACCTCAAACCAACGATAAATCAACGGTTTGAGGTTTTTTAATCGGGTTTGAGAGGGGCGGGTGATTGAGGGATTTGAGCGGGCGATCGGGCTTTTTGAGTATCAAATGACTATCAAGTGAGTATCAAATGACTATCTGCAACAATAATTGGCTAACATAGAGTGCGCTGATTTGCCAAGATTGCCGATCGTACTCAGCTTGAGTTATGACTGATTCGGAGTCGCATCAGTCACAAGGAGAACCAGTGAAATATTTTTCAGTAGTAATGTATTTGCTGCGGGAACGGCAAAAGTTTCTCGAAGAAATTCGCGAAGGTGTCAAACTCAAATCTAAAATTTTCGGTTTGTTGATTTCTAGTACCGTATTTTTTGCCATTTACGGGGCAATTTTGGGTGCATCTAGTACGTGGATGCAATGTCTGGTTTCAGCAATTAAATTGCCAGCACTTTACTTGCTGACGCTGATTATCTGCTTTCCCACACTGTACTTTTTTAATGTCATGTTTGGTTCAAAACGAACTTTTGAGCAGTATTTGACATTGTTGATGACATCGATGGCGATGATTAGCGTTTTGCTGTTTGGATTTGCACCTGTCAGTCTGTTTTTTCTCCTAAGCAGTACCAATTACAATTTTTTTCTGGTGCTAAATGTGGCTATTATGGCAGTCACAGGATTTTTGGGGGTAAGTTTCATTTATCAAGGAATGCACTTTCTTTCCGAACAAGATGCGGAAGGCAAGGATATCAGGCTAAATATTTTGCGGTTTTGGTTGGGACTTTATGCGTTTGTTGGCAGTCAGTTAGGATGGACGCTGAGACCGTTTTTTGGCGCACCGGGACAAGCTTTTCAACTGTTTCGAAATCGAGACAGCAATTTTTATATTAGTCTTTGGGATTCAATTAGGTCTCTGGGAGGATTTTAATTAATACCAAGTTAAGGAGATTTCAAATAGTGAAACAAGCGGGTTTGGATGAGTTTATAATTCCTGAAAAGGAGTTAGAGGATCTGAGCGGAATAGCTTTTAGCGACGGTTTTGCAGCGGATTTTTACCGACCTGCTGCACTCCGAGATACCAAAAAGCTGTTTTCTCTTTTGTTGAATGAGTTGCTGATATTTTGCGTGACATTAGTTGTTTCGCTGCCTGTTGCTTTGCTGGCTAATCAACATAAAGTTGGCTTGTTTAGCGATGCTGAGATATTTGTCCGGGTTTTGCAAATAACTTTGGGTTTGTCTGCGGCGATTACTGTTGCTTGGAATGTCTATAAATGGGTGAAGGCCAAGCCTCTGCAAACTCTGGCGGGTCTGCTAGATGAAGTTGAGAAGTATCACGAGGTAATTAAGGCTTTAGATATTATCGATCGCCTAACGGCTGCTGGCAATCTACAAGCCAATTTAATTAATCGAGGAGATGCTATTGAGGCCTTAAAAATCACTAGAGAAAGTTTAGTCTGTGCTTTAAAAACAGAAAGAATTCTTAGGGAAAATAAGGATTTTATCGGTCGCCGTTACGAGTTATTTGCTAACATTGAAAGTAATCTGGCCGCATTGATGGCGCTGGATGTGAGCGATCGGGCGACTGAATACGGGCGGTTGCTAAATGAGGCTCTGGAAATTGGGATGAGCGTGCACAAAGAGGTAAGAAAGTTGCAGAATGAACGCTAGTTATTGGTTTGTAGTAAGGACTTTAGTCCTTAAAGCAAGGACTAAAGTCCTTACTACAAACTTTTTAACTTACCTTAAATTTCAATCATCGAAAATATCCAATTGTTCGCCTTGAGACTCTTGTTTGCCATCTTTTTTAACACCTTTCCGCAGTCCGATCGCAATTTTGCTGTGTTTCTCAATCTGCTTCATCACCTGTCTTGCCCTCTCAATCACCGACGGCGGCAAACCAGCCAATCTCCCCGCTTCAATTCCGTAAGACTTATCAGCACCCCCTGGCTGAACTTGGTGCAAAAATACGATTTGATCCGGCAATTCTTTCACCGTCACCTGATAATTTGCCACATTATCCAAAATAGAAGCTAACTCATTCAATTCGTGATAGTGAGTCGCAAAAATTGTCCGCGCCCGAATCTCGTTTGCTAAGTATTCCGCCACTGACCAAGCAATCGAAAGTCCGTCAAACGTCGCCGTTCCCCTGCCAATTTCATCTAACAAAACCAACGATTTTGGCGTGGCGTGATTCAGAATATTTGCAGTTTCGTTCATTTCTACCATAAACGTAGACTGACCGGTTGCTAAATCGTCCACGGCGCCGACGCGGGTAAAAATGCGATCGCAAATTCCCAAATTAGCAGATTTCGCCGGCACAAAACTCCCCATCTGCGCCATTAACTGGATTAAACCCACCTGACGCAAATAACAACTTTTGCCGCTAGCATTCGGCCCGGTTAAAATAATTAAATCTGGGCGGTTTAGGGATTCTTCCCGACCCAAAAAAGCCGAATTAGGTACAAAAAATCCCGGCGGCAAAGACTTTTCCACCACCGGATGACACCCGTCGATAATTTTAATTTCGCGACTTTCAACCATATTCGGGCGGCAGTAATTTTGATAAACAGCGACTTCCGCCAAACCGCACAAAACATCGGCCGCCGCCACCGCGCGGGAAACATTGCGAATAACTTCGGCGTGTTCTCCTACTTCGGCGCGCACTTTAGCAAAAATATCGTATTCCAGTTGATTTAAATCTTCCCGCGCCGTCAGAATTCGCACTTCCCTTTCTTTTAATTCTTCTGTACTGTAGCGTTCTTCATTTGTCAGAGTTTGCTTGCGGGTGTAGTCGTTCGGTACTTGGTCTACTTTCGATTTTGTAATGCTGATGTAATAGCCGAAAGCTTTATTATAGCCGACTTTTAAATTAGAAATTCCGGTGCGCCTTCTTTCATTTTCTTCCAAATCAGTCATCCATGCCAAGTCGGTGGATGCAGTTTGGCGCATTTCATCTAGCATGGCATTGATTCCCGCTCGAATCAAACCTCCTTCTTTTAAATGTATCGGCGGTTCGTCAACTAAATGATCGTGAATTTTAGTTGCTAATTCTTCTAGAATTAGCGGTACATTTTGCAGTGCTTTCAAATAGGGCGAGATCCCTTGGGCTGCGATCGAGGCTAATTCCGGCAGTTTTCCCAGAGAATCAGCTAAAGCGACTAAATCTCGGGCGCTAGCCGTGCCAGAACCGGCGCGGCCCGTGAGTCTTTCGATGTCGTAAATTTGGCGCAGTAACTGCTGCAAATCTTGGCGCAATATGTTATTTTCTACTAATTCTTGAATCGTGTCGTGTCGGGCGCAAATGCCTTTGATGTTGAGCAAAGGTTGCAGCACCCAGCGGCGCAAAGCGCGGCCTCCCATTGCGGTGCTGGTTTTGTCGATCGCCCACAGCAGCGAACCGTGAAAAACCCCATCTCTCACTGTTTGAGTAATTTCGAGATTGCGGCGGGTTTGGTAGTCGAGGATCAGAAAATCGGTGAGAGTGTAAGTGTGCAATCTTTGCAAAGAAATTGCTTTTTCCTTTTGAGTTTCTTCGAGATATTGCAGCAAACCGCCGGCGGCGCGCACTGCGAGAGAAAGGTGCCCGCATCCCATGCCTTCGAGCGATCGCACTTTGAACTTTTGCAGGATTCTCTGTTTTGCTTCCGACAAAGTAAACGGAATTTGCGATCGCAAAGAATAGCAAAACGAATTCGGCAAACAATCTGGCAGATGGTCGGATTTCTCTCCGGGCCTCAACATAGTCACCAAATCCGGCGCATTAGTCGGTATCAGCACTTCCGAAGGTTGCAAACGCAGCAATTCTAGGGTTAATTGTTCTAAACTCTCTGCTTGGGTAGTGACGAATTCTCCCGTAGAAATATCTGTATAAGCCAATCCCCAATGCGTTCCAGCTATGACGATTGCTGCTAAAAAATTATTTTGACGGGGTTTGAGCATTCCGTCGTCAGTCAAAGTTCCGGGAGTCAGAATCCGGGTAATTTCTCGCTTGACTTGACGGCCTTCTTTAGCAGCGATCGAGGCATCTTCTACTTGGTCGCAAACTACCACAGCATAGCCTTTTTCTACTAACATTGAAGTGTAGCGATCGAGGGCGTGGTGCGGCACTCCCGTCATCGGCACTCTGCCGATTTCTTTGCCGCTTTCTTTGCTAGTACAAACAAGTTCTAATTCCTGCGAAATTGTAACTGCATCTTGGAAAAAACACTCAAAGAAATCTCCGACTCGAAACAATAAAAGTGCGTGGGGATACTGTTCTTTCACTTCCACATACCGCTGCATCATCGGGGTTAGCTTGGTGAATTCTAGTAGGCGGTGGTCGGCATTGCGGATGTTGGCTTGATTGGGGTCTGTTGGGGTAGATGCAGTGTAAGGCATAAAAGGCGATTGATAAACTTTAATCTTTAACAACTTTACCGCAAGATCGGCTTTTAGTTATAACTAATGATACAATATTTGACGACTAATCCTCCTTAAGCAGGGTGCGT
>JAUBOH010000280.1:0-1780 GCA_036700145.1 Microcoleus occultus BM001215366 | reverse complement strand
TTTTTGTTATTGAAAACAGCCGAAAGATAGATTTATAAATTATACCTCGGATAGAGAGATAGAATTTTTTATATGCTTAGAATTAAAATCATCCAACAAAGTAATTTAGCTGTGGAGTAAAATTACTATTTAAAATCAAAAATCTGCAAGTAGTTAACTAGAGGAGAACAAAATAATGAAAGCTCTTTGCTGGCACGGAGCAAATGACGTGCGAGTTGATAATGTACCTGACCCAACAATTATCAATCAGCGCGATGCGATCGTCAAAATTACGTCTACAGCAATCTGCGGCTCGGATTTGCACCTCTACAACGGCTTCATCCCCACCATGCAATCCGGTGACATTATGGGTCACGAATTCATGGGGGAAGTAGTCGAACTCGGCAGTGAAGTCAAGAACTTAAAAAAGGGCGATCGCGTCGTCATTCCTTTTACTATTTCTTGCGGCAGTTGCTTCTTTTGCAACCGCGATTTGTGGTCGCTGTGCGACAACTCCAACCCCAATGCAGGATTGGCTGAAAAAATCTACGGCCATTCGCCGGCGGGACTGTTTGGCTACTCGCATTTAACCGGCGGCTATGCAGGCGGACAAGCAGAATACGCCCGCGTTCCGTTTGCAGATGTCGGGCCTTTAAAAATTCCCGACGGACTTTCTGACGAACAAGTATTGTTCCTCACCGATATCTTTCCGACAGGTTACATGGCGGCCGAAAACTGCAACATTCAACCGGGGGATACAGTCGCCGTTTGGGGCTGCGGGCCCGTGGGACAATTTGCGATCAGAAGCGCGTTTATGCTGGGGGCCGATCGAGTAATTGCGATCGACCGCGTGCCCGAACGCCTGCAAATGGCCGCCGCGGCGAAAGCTGAAATCATCAACTACGAAGAAATGGACGCCGGGGAAGCCGTCACCGAAATGACGGGGGGACGCGGGCCCGACGCCTGCATCGACGCGGTGGGAATGGAAGCCCACGGTACCGGTCTCGACGCTTTGTACGACAAAGCCAAGCAAGCCGTGCGCTTGGAGAGCGATCGACCTACGGCCCTGCGACAAGTCATCCTCGCTTGTCGCAAAGGTGGTACTGTCTCGATTCCCGGCGTTTACGGCGGCTTTGTTGACAAAGTGCCATTAGGTGCTGCTTTCAACAAAGGTTTGACCATGAAAATGGGACAGACGCACGTTCACCGCTATTTGCGGCCTTTGCTCGATCGCGTTCAAAAAGGCGAAATTGACCCCTCATTCGTAATTACGCACCGAATGAACTTGTCAGAAGCGCCCCAGGCTTACGAGATTTTCAAACAGAAAAAAGACAACTGTATCAAAGTTGTCCTCAAACCGTAAATCAGATTCAACACACAAGGAGAAACTATGCTTTTACAAGAAAAAGAATCCGGCGACTTGATCGAAATCCTGGATGTAGATGCTTTAATCAGCCCTGCCAAAAATGAAGTGCCGGGAAAAAATCAAGCTGGTCAAGAAGAGCAAGAGACAGCAACTTTTGAAAAAAGTAAATTAGTGTTTCCTTCCGGTGAAACTCTGCCGCGCTGCTGGACTGAGGAAAATTATCAAACTAACTAAGACGGGTTCGATCGCCCTTCGACAAAAGAAAAGCGATCGCTCTATTTCGGGCGATCGCCACAATCGTTTCCGGTTGCATCGGTATTGTTCAACAGTCAACAATCAACAATCATTTCTGAGTGCAGCCAGAATAGATTGGACTTATATAGCAATCCTAAATGATTCAGATAAATTTGTAGGGGTAGTGCCCCCGTGCCTACC
>JAUBOH010000279.1:0-9145 GCA_036700145.1 Microcoleus occultus BM001215366 | reverse complement strand
TCTGCTGTATTGCGTAAGCGTTGCTTGCCGAAGGCATCGCATCCCTCTTTAAAAACTGTCCGGAGTATTGTCATAGCCCAATCCATTGAAAACTCAATAACAGGCTTAATATCCTCCTTGATAAAATTCATGGCTTCAGCAGCACTAGGAACAGTCATTAAATGCAAAGAAACAATCAAAACCCACATCCTAAGACCTCATCCTAATAGCTATTCCAAAAGCACAAGCAATAGCCATGCTACCAAAATGGTCAGCAATAAAATCCTGAGTAGAGCTTTTCATATTATTAGCAAACTGTTCGGGACTCCCCAAAACCGCAGACATCTTAGAAACAGCCTGAGCACCTGTTATGCGATCGGCCGCTAATGAAAAGCTGAAAGAATTGCCCAATACCCAAAAACCACTACCGAGAATAATAGAAAGTGCGGCCAAACTGCAAGAATAACAACCATCAAATCGACAGGCATTTTTCATAAACCTCAATCAATGAAAAGCCTGACTATTCTCAAAATCAAAGCCCAGGAAAAAAATTGAGTCAAAAGAATAAACAAATTAGCCCAAACAAATTGAATAATTAAATCAATCAAACCATCGTTGTTAAGAATGGTTAGGAACATCGACTGCTGCATTACTTGACTCATCATCTTCATCCTCAAACTCTTGTTGAGAAACTTTAACTTTAGTCCAGTGAGTTTTGGTCAAGTTAAACAAAGCCAAATACTCTTTAAAAACATCGCTCGGCGAATTGCCAACAGCTTTAAGCCATCCATCCCAATAAGGAGTAGGATTGTTGCCGTTACCAACAGCAGCAGGCTTAAGGGCGAGCACAAAATTGTAATATTCACCCTCAACCAACTTACTAATATTCAAACTCGGCGTTACTCCTAATTTGCAATTGTAAGGGTTAGGTACTTCAGACATCACCATGTCAAGAGGGGTTTCAATAGAAGTAGCACCGTTGAATTTTTGCAAAGGCATCTGACCCGACTGCAAATAAGGCAAAAATAGAAATGCCTTGTTATTGCCAGAAGCGTTGAGCTCGGAACCGCCCCATCGACCCCAAGCAATGAAAACAGGATAGCCAGCAACGCTGGTAGTCTTCATACCAGTACGAACGGCAGTCTCAGTACCCGTATCGGCAAGCTTGAGAATAGACGAAATAAAGTCGCGACCTTCTTTAGTAGCAGCCATTAACGAGAATTCTCCTTGTAACGCCGCCACATCCTGTCAGACCACGATTCAGTAGGAACCGGAGAAGGAGGAATGTAAATGGGCTTAGGAGTTGGAGCCACAACCGGAGGAGTCAAAGGCACGGTCGGACTCGCAGAAACAATAGAAGCTAGTAAAAATGCCTCAATCATTGATTTTCCTCAAATCGATAAATCAACATTAAATGAACGCGGAAAATTAAGAAATGATGATTACACGTATCTTTTTGTAAAAGTATTGACTTAAAAAATCATGTTTAGTAAATTTTAAATATAAACTTTGAAAAAAATCATGAGCATCAACGACTTAATACTACTTTCAATACTGTCATCAAAAAACGAATTACCTGTTTCTGAAATCATTAAAAAATTCAGGAAATTAGAACTAGAAAAACTGCCAACACGCACAGAAATATACAGCAGGCTAGCAATTCTATCAACAAGAAAATTAGTAGAAACATCGTGGAAAAAAGGACAAAAACTATACAAAAGTTCTGATATCGGAAAAAAAACAGTAGAAATATTCCAAATAAATTTAAACCAACTTAATCAAAATGAACCAAAATCAAATTAAATGGCTGGCAACAATCTTAATGGTTGTTGACCACATCGGAGTCTTAACAGAATCAGAGCCAATGCGAATCATCGGCAGGCTAAGTTTCCCATTGTTTGCATGGGTATTCACTCAAAATTGGCAACTACCAGGCGAGAAAAAAAAACTAATTAATCGACTGCTATTGTTCGGAGTGATATCACAAATACCTTACATCCTACTTTTTAATAATTTGCAACTAAATATTATGTTTAGTTTCGCAGCAGCAGCAACAACTTTTAGCTGCATCCGAAAGTTCAATCGCAAAATTGCAATTTTAGGAATAGGGCTAGCTAGCAGCCAAATTTTGGGAATAAGTTACGGGTGGTATGCAGTAGCTTGTCCACTGATGATGATTAGCTTAAAAGGCAAAGGCGATCGGCTGTGGTGGTTCGGGTGGAGCATCACAAATATCATCTATGCCATCAGCTCAAACAGCTTAATTCAACTGTTCGAAATTTTCGCACCAATAATTTTGGCATACAACAACCCAGACAAAAACCAAAAACCAACGGCCATCGAAAAAAAAATTTTCTACTATTTTTACCCAGTCCATTTAGCAGCACTAGCAGCACTACAAACAATCATCTAACACTGGGGATTCAATTTAGCAGCAACCGACGGTCACGGGCGAGTTCCGGCGGGAGTTCGATCGCCATCGAACCCACCACAGCCCAACCAAGCTTTGTGATTCATTGCTTCGACAGGACAAAAGGACAGAGCTTGATAATTATCCTGCATGGCGATCGATCTAATGTTCTTTCTTCTGAGATTTAGCCACCGCTGCTCTTTCAGCGGTAAAATCAATAGCCGCCGCCCGATTAGTCAAGCTAATTTTTCCCTTGAGGCTTTCTTCCTCGACAATTCCTCGCAGTTTAACAGAACTGTTTTGACCGATAGCTGTGGACTCACTGCAACCTGGTAAATTAGGAACTGCACCCGACAAACTCAATCCTTGATTTTCCCACTTGCCAAGTAGAGAAGGTTTCTCCTCGGCTGTTGTTTGCCGATCGGTCTCGCTAGTGCCCGATCGCAAATTACCGCTCAAATAAACACCTGACTGCTCGATTGTCAAGACCAAAGAATCAGATTTCAGACATTCTGGCAAACTTTTAGCATCGAAGCGATAACTTCCTGCAATTGCCGGAGGAGCCTTTAAATTTGCTTCGCCGTAAGCACTTACTACTTTAAACAACAGTGAAACAGAGCCGATCGCAATCCCGTAAAATGCCAGCGATTTAAGGCTTAAATGATTCATAATTTTGAGTTATTGGTAATTGGGAATTGGGAATTGGGCATTGGACATTGGTAGCACCTCACAAATAACAACTCTTAACTGTCAACAGTCAACTGCCAACTAAGAGGGCGGGCACTCTTGGCACCGCCCCTACAAACTGCCAACAGCCAACAGCCAACTGCCACAGGTCAACAGTTAACAGTCAACTAAGAGGGCGGGCACTCTTGGCACCGCCCCTACCACAGGTCAACTGCCACAGGTCAACTGTCACAGGTCAACAAGTACCGAAGCCAAGTGCGATCGCGCTTTAACGTAGCACCGCGCAATCAGCAGCGAAGAATGACACTGCACCGCCAATTCATCAGTATACTGTCCCAAAGTTTGGCGCTCAATTCCCCACTCCCGACTCGTACCCGCAATCGTCAAATCAGCATTAGCAGAAGCCGCCACCACTGCTTGAATCGGCTCAGCAGCCTCTACAATCGGAGTTTCAATGCGCGATCGCACCTCAACCGGCAACTGCTCCATCACGCGCCCAAACTCGTAACTCAGCTCATTTCCCTCTGCCCCGTCAACCGCCACCCGCAGCACCGTCAAACGGCGTTCCTCGCTATTAACTAACAGTCTCAGCGCCAATTCCAACCCCAAATCATCATGAATATTTGCCGCATAAGGCACTAACAAATTATTCAACCGTTCCCGGCCTCTGTCAACAAAAATTGCTACATCCACCTTAGCATTGCTGAGAATTTGGCCGACACGTCCTCCCAAACGGTTGCTGGCAAAAGTAGGTCTGTGCCATCCTACCAAAATCAAATCCGCGCGATCGAGTTCCGCAATTTGCGCCGTTTCCCGCGCCACATCCTGAGTAATCCGAATGATGGGATGCACGAATTTTCTAGCCTCTGGCAGTTCCAAACTCTCAATCAATTCTGATAATTTAGAGTGGCGTTCTTGAATAATGCGATCGGCTTCCGCAGGCGTACTTTGAAAGACATAATCCTGATTTAATTCTATCAAACTCAGAGGATGAACCGCCGCCGACTGCAAATCGTTACCACCCATACCCGCAGCCGGCTGCGCCAGTGCTACCGCCAGTTGCAGCAAACCTTTCTGCGTGCTGGGATTGGCAACGGGTACTAAAATTCGATAAGTTGGCAGCAATTTTTTAGCCGTTTCTTCGCTGCCTTCAGCAATTGGTAAATCTTCTAATTCAGAATCCTCCGGGCTAACTTCCGAGATATCCAACCGAATCAGCCGTTTCGGATAAGTCCACTCCAACAGCGGCGAAGTCATAAAAGTTGTCACCAAAGCCATGATGACTAACATTGTAAATAGCAGCGGCGAAATTACCCCCAGAGAAAGACCGATATTCAGCACAATTAATTCGGTCAAACCGCGAGTATTCATCATCCAACCCAGGGCGGAAGCTTCGCGGTTGCTAATGCCGCAGACTCGGGCAGCAACGTAAGTGCCGAAGTATTTACCAATAATTGCTACTCCCAAAACTGCGGCGCACAGCAGCCACAATTCTGGACTATTGAGCAGACCGATTTGAGTTCGCAAACCGCTGTAAGCAAAAAATATTGGCAGCAGAAATATCAGCACAAAATCTTCTGTTTTCTCTGCTAATTCTCTGGTGAGTCCGGCATTTTTAGGCATGGCAGTACCCAGCAAAAATGCGCCGAAAATTAAGTGAATACCGATCCATTCAGTAATTAAAGCCGATGCTACAACTCCCATGTAAATGCCGGAGAGGACTAACTGTGTTAATCTGCCGGTGCGGTTGTAGTGTTTGGAAAGCCGCTGCAAGAACCAGCGGACTACAGTCAGCATGAAACCGATGTAAATTAAAGATTCAAAAATGGTCGGTAAAGCGCCGATCATCGAGTTAGTGCGAGTAACGGCGATCGCCACTGCTAACAAACACCACGCCGTCACGTCGTCTACCGCAGCGCAAGTCAGCGCCAGCGTCCCCAATTTTGTATTCTGCAAGTTATGCTCTGTAATGATTCTTGCCAGCACTGGAAACGCCGTAATTGACATCGCAGCACCCAAAAATAGGGCAAAAGCTGTAAATGAAACGCTATCATTTGAAACGATCGGGTACAGCAGCAGTGCTAGCAAGCTTCCCAAGGAAAACGGCACTAGAATGCTGACGTGGGAAGTTAAAATCGCGATATCTAAATTATTTTTGAGATACTTCGGATTCAGTTCTAAACCAATTAAGAACATGAAAAATATTAACCCTACCTCCGATAGCACGTTGAGGAAGGGAACGGCCTCGGCTGGAAAAATTGCTGCTGCGGTGGCGGGTGCAACCAAACCGAAGAGTGAAGGCCCGAGCATAATTCCTGCTACAATTTCTCCAATGACTTGAGGTTGTTTGATCGTTCGAAATGCTAAACCGACAAGTCGGGAAAGTGCGATCACAATTAGAACTTCAAGCAAGACGAGAATGGGGATGGGCATGGTGTTTTTAGCTTTGGGATTTTTGCGGATCGATAAGGCTGGGTACAATTACCGATCGAACAAAATGGATGCTGCGCTCGATCGAATGTAGAAGGCACAAGACACGCACCAACAACGCCATTCTCTCACAAGCTAACAAAGGCAAAGGCCAACCTCCCACCTGGATTTTTGGTTTTTAAGAAGCGCGATCGAGTAACTCTAACCTCCGCGCGCGCACCCCGCACCGCCCGCCGCGCACTCTCATCTTACTCCGGCGTGCACGCACCGCCGGCCCAACGCGAAGGATATCAGATTGTCAGAAAAAGTAGCGCGCCCTGTGATAAACTAGAAAAGTTGTTTAAATTCGCACATCCGGGTTTTCGGGTGTTTCGGAGGCGCAAGTCTTCAGAAATACGACCGGATGGAGGATTAACCCGAATCAGGAGTAAAAAATACCATGCCAGTAGTCAGTTTGGCTCAAATGTTAGAGTCAGGGGTTCACTTCGGACACCAAACCCGCCGGTGGAACCCGAAAATGTCTCCCTACATTTTTACAGAGCGCAACGGGGTTCACATCATCGACCTCGTGCAAACCGCTCAGCTTATGGAAGACGCCTACGAGTACATGAGAGTGGCCTCGGAAAAAGGTAAAAAGTTTTTGTTTGTGGGCACGAAGCGCCAAGCGGCCGGGATTGTCGCTCAAGAAGCTCAACGCTGCGGTGCTTACTACGTCAACCAGCGCTGGCTGGGGGGAATGCTCACCAACTGGACGACGATTAAGTCCCGCGTGGAGCGCCTCAAGGATTTGGAGCGCCGCGAGGAAATCGGCGCCCTGGACTTGCTGCCGAAAAAAGAAGCTTCGGTGCTGCGCCGAGAAATGGCAAAACTCCAGAAATATCTGGGCGGGATTAAATCCATGCGGAAGATTCCTGACGGAGTGGTGCTGGTAGACCAGCGCCGCGAGTATAATGCGGTGTTGGAATGCCAAAAGCTGGGAATTCCGATCGTCTCTCTGTTGGATACCAACTGCGACCCGGATTTGGTGGACATTGCGATTCCGGCAAACGACGATGCTATTCGATCGATCAAGCTGATTGTCGGCAAGTTGGCCGATGCCATCTACGAAGGTCGTCACGGTCAGCAGGGCGGCGATTCTGAGGAAGACTACGACTACGAAGGTGGCTACGAAGGCGCTGAATATGATGTCGAAATCGAAGAATTGGATGACCCCGATTATGTAGATCCCGACGACGCGGACGCTGACGGCGAAGAAACCGAGAGCTAGTATTGCCCTCGGAATCTGACACCAGGCCATTAAAAATTAAAGATTGAAAATTAAAAATAATAATTTTTAGTTTGACATTTTTAATTTTTAATTTTTAATGGCACGAGTCTAAGTCATCAGTAGAGTTCTGCCAAAAGCATTCATTGTGTTGTGTCAGCGCCAGAATTACGGGGTATTCCAAGTTTATGAAGTAAGTGTAGGGACACTCCAAGAGCCGTGTCCTTACGGGACTAGACAAATCTGGGGTGTGCTTGATAAACAGGGAATCTGCTGTAATTCTGGTGCTACACATACCTAGTCCGCCCTAAGACGGACTGGGTATTTCTTCACTCTGGTCTAATCATTAAAATTAGTGACTAACGACTGATGGCTAATGACTGATGACTAATGACTAATGACTAATAACTAATTTTGATTGGGAACTTAAAGAAGATGGCGGACGTACCTGCAAAACTTGTTAAAGAACTGCGCGACAAAACCGGCGCTGGCATGATGGACTGCAAAAAAGCCCTGATTGCAAACGAAGGCGATGTCGAGACATCAATTGAGTGGCTGCGGAAAAAAGGTCTGGCTGGGGCTGACAAAAAAGGTGGACGGGTTGCCTCTGAAGGTATCGTAGGCAGCTACATTCACACCGGTGGCCGCGTCGGCGTGTTGGTAGAAGTTAACTGCGAAACCGATTTTGTCGCCCGCCGCGAAGATTTCCAAACTTTGGTACGCAATATTGCGATGCAAATTGCAGCTTGCCCGAATGTGGAATACGTGAAAGTTGAAGATATCCCCGCCGAAATTGTCGCTCGAGAAAAGGCAATTGAAATGGAGAAGGACGACTTGGGCAACAAGCCGGACAATATCAAAGAAAAGATTGTTCAAGGGCGGATTGACAAGCGCATGAAAGAGTTATCTTTGATGGATCAGCCTTTTATTAGAGATCAGAATATCTCAGTGGAAGAGTTGGTGAAACAAACGATCGCCCAAATCGGAGAAAATGTCCAAGTGCGCCGCTTCGTGCGTTTTGTGTTGGGCGAAGGCATTGAGAAGGTTGAAGCTAACTTTGCCGATGAAGTGGCAGCCCAAATGGGTGCTGTTAAGTAATCCAAAATTAAGATTGAGAATTAAAAATTAAAAATGTGAAAAGCTAATTTTTTGCATTTTTAATTTTTATTTTTTAAATGACCTATGCACTGTACCAAAAACCCGGTTTATAACCAGTATTTAACCGAGAGTCAGACAATTTGTGGCAGAAACCGGGTTTTTTGCCCGCACGTCCTATTTTAATTTAATACGGGAGATATGGTGGGAGCAAGAGATCGAATAGAGCAAGATTTGGCTGGACTGTCCGAGGCTAAAGCCGCCTTGACTTTGGAGTTTCACAGTACCTACGAGGGTTATTTAACTGCGTTGGGACAAGCGGTGCGGCAGCAATTAATTTTGGCTTGTTATCACCTTTGTACTCAAGCGGAGCCGGAGTCGTTTCTCAAGTTGTCCTTCGACGGGCGGCAAAAAATGCAGCAGTCTGTAAGGGGTTTGGCTGCGGCGTCTCAAGAAAAATTGCGATCGCTCGTGAGTGAATCAGAGTTCGGGGAAGACCAAGAGCAAGAAATAGACGAAGACCAAGAGCAAGAAATAGACGAAGACCAAGAGCAAGAAATAGACGAAGAGGAAGAGGAAGAGGAAGAGGAAGAAATAGACCAAGGGCAAAAAATAGACGAAGAAAACGAATTTATCCCCATTAACTATCAATTTCCAGCGACAAATTACCAGTTACCAATTGCCAATTCCCCGGAAAGTTTGGCGCGCTGGCAAAATAGTATTGAAAAGTCGATCGCCCAGATTATCAAGCTGCTTTCTCGCGACACCAACCGCTTGCTGCAACAGGCGGGAATCTTGCCCCGTCAATTGCCAGAACCTGTTCTAGAAGCTGCTTCTGGTGCTGAATCGTCCGGCGACAGCGTGGCCGGGCCGCCTAATTTATTAAACATAGTCATTGAAACCGATAACTCCTCTGCACCGCGAAATTTGGCAGAAACAGCGCGTGCTAAAGCTGTGCACATTACAGCGATTAAACTGCGACTGTCGGAAATAGAGTTTGCTGATGCGGGAACCTCGGCTTGGCGCCAGCAAATTCGCAACCTCTCTGTACGCTTGAACTCGTTAGGCCGCGATTACCAGAAAAAGCAGCGGGAACTCGCTGTGGTGCAGGCTGAGTCGGCTTGGCGATCGAGTTGGTTTGAAGATTAGTCAGTTGACAGTTGACCTGTGACAGTTGTCAGTTGTCAGTTGACAGTTGTCTGGAATTCTTGAGCTATGATTAATAACTAATGACTAATGACTAATGACTAATGACTAATGACTAATGACTAATGACTAAT
>JAUBOH010000278.1:7973-9154 GCA_036700145.1 Microcoleus occultus BM001215366 | reverse complement strand
CTGGTGTGGAGGTGGGATTGGATGAAGTGCGATCGATCTTATCAAAACAGCTAATTTTGCTAACACCCGGTGGTAAAATCTAATGGAGTAGTTCTCATTCACAAGCGAAGCGAAGAATCTCAGATGCTTTGGGCGGGCTAAGAGTTCCCACCCCACAATCAAATTAACTCTTTGTGGAACAGGCCGGAAAGCCTGTTCTGAGAGCAGTCAATTATCATCAATAAATAAATAATAAAAAGGGATTAGTCATGAAAAAACAAACTTTTAGTAAACTACTCCAAAAAAACAACCCGGTAATTTTAGAAATAGGGGCATCCACCGGCGAAGACTCCCTAGATTTCCTCCGAGAATTTTCAGACATTCAATTACATTGTTTTGAACCCGATCCTCGCTCCGTAAAAATACATCAAAACACAGTCAAGGATGCGCGATGCCAATTACATGAAATCGCCATATCAGACGTAGATGGAGAAGCGGAATTTTATCAGAGTACCAATGACGAAACGGACTGTCCAGAATGGCTCCAATCATCAGAATGGCTCCAATCTTCTTCACTCAAAACTCCAAAAAATCATTTAGAACTCTACCCTTGGTGTAAGTTTAAGGAAAATACACTAAAAGTGCCAACGCGCAGCTTAGATAGTTGGTTTGCAGAACATAATATCGCTCAAATTGACTTAATTTGGGCTGACGTACAAGGCGCAGAGGAAAACTTGATTAAAGGAGCACTTAAAACCTTGTCTCATACCAAGTATTTTTACACAGAGTATGAAGATGACGAACTCTATGAGGGACAAATCACACTTCAACAGATAAAGACTTTACTTCCCAAGTTTAAAGCTATTGGCTATTTCAAGAACAACGTATTATTTAAGAATACTGAAATCCCCGATTCAGCCCTTAATACAACTGACCAAATAGTTTGGCAAACTTGGGATCTTTTTCCACCCAGAATGTGCCTGCAATTACTCACAAAAAGGCTCAAATCAAAAGTTAAATCCCTCCAAGGTAAGGCTAAAGCAGAAGTTTAGACAGATTTTTCTGAACTAACTATAACAGACATCAAAGCCTACCTTACTTTTCCGACTGATAGATAATTAACCGCCGATTTGAGACATGGTGCGGCTGTAATTTCCTTGAGTAGTTCCCGAATCCCGCTGCTTGAAATTAATCTCCGGTTT
>JAUBOH010000278.1:0-7873 GCA_036700145.1 Microcoleus occultus BM001215366 | reverse complement strand
CATAAGCCGCTTGAATTCCCTGCCAAACCTGCGTCCAGCGCGATCGGCCGCGACTACCAATTATCTTATCAAAAGTCTCCGGTTCCAGCGAATCCAAACTAATATTAATCCGGCGCAAACCAGCATTGTAGAGATTTTGGGCCATTCCCGCCAGCAAAAAGCCATTAGTTGTCATTGACAAATCTCGCGTTTCCGGCATGGAGGCGATCGCCCCTACCAACTCCACCACCCCAGGGCGCAGCAGCGGTTCCCCACCAGTCAACCGAAATTTTGTAAATCCCACGGGTATGAAAACCTCCCGCAGCAAAGTTAGCAATTCCGAGTGACTTAACAACTGCTGCTGCAATACATAGTCCAACTCGCTACCTTCCGGCATACAGTAGAGACAGCGGAAGTTGCAGCGGTCTATTAAACTAATCCGAAGGTAGTCTACGGGATTCATGTCAATACTTTGTAATATTATTTAATTATAAATGCTGACTCGATTTTCTGCCATGATTGAGGACAATGCACCTGCATCGATTTCTCTCTCCTCTCTTCCTCTGCGCCCTCTGCGGCCTCTGCGGTTAATAAAAAAAATCTCATTCACAAATTTGTATATCTATGTTCTTTGAATTTGAAGCTGACTTTGTAGAAGCCCTGCGCTGCATCCCGATGCAGGTACGTCTAAAGTTAGATACTTGCGGCATTAAATTAAAGTTGGAGGATTGGAATCATTTTAACCAAGCAGAACGTCAAATTCTTGTAGAGAGCCCTTGCTTGACAAATGCAGAAATTATCGATTACCGAGAACAGCTAAACCAAGTATTAATTAAACAGACTGGTAAACCGGGAACTGATTTGGCTGTTGATGAAAATCCCCCCTGGATGGATGCTGCAACTGTACCGGAGTCGGTTTCTGCAAAAGCGCAAGAGCTCGGCGTGACAATTACTTTGGCCCAGTGGGCTCTTTTGCAGCCGCTACAGCGATTTGCTTTGATTAAGCTTAGTCGATCGAGCCACGAGAATAAAAACTTTCTCCCGGCGCTTCAAGAGTTTCACCTCGTTGAATAATCCCCAGACAAAAAGTTCGTAGTGACGAGTTCATTTCTCATTAAAACTTGTACTTAAAACCATCTTGGAAGAGCCTCGTCTGCGATGGATAAATTCGAGGCTCTTCCTGTGGATATGCATTACCAGGCACAGCCTGGTAGCAAATAAAGCTATTGCTAAAGTTCTTTGATTCTGTCCTGTGCGTTTTTGTACAATTCGCTATTCTCCTTAAACAAATTGGCTGCTTTCTGGAAATCATCAATTGCACCCTGTTTATCTCCCTGTTCTGATCGGATTATACTCCGATTGATGTAGGCAGGGGCCGTGGCATTCATGCGAATAAACACGTTAAAATCGGCGAGAGCACCCTGTTTATCTCCATGTTCATAGCGGACATAACCCCGATTTTCGTAGGCACTAGGACTCTTACGATCGCAGCTACTAATAATATCTGCGTTTGGATCAGCAGCGAGCACACCCTGTTTATCTCCCCCTTCTAAGCGGAAAATATATTTACCGTATTTGTAGCTAATAGCGGTTCTGAAATCTGCGATCGCACCCTGTTTATTTCCCAATTGTGAGTGTACATTACTCCTATTGACGTAAGCAGAGACAAGGTTATGATTGAAACGAATAGCTTTGTTTAAATCTGCGATCGCACCCTGTGTATCTCCCTGTTCTGAGCGGACTTTACCCCGAGTCAGATAGGCATCAGCCAAGTTAGGATTGAGGCCAATAGCTTGGTTTAAATCGTCGAGTGCACCCTGTTTATCTCGCAGTTGATAGAGGGAATTACCTCGATTGAGGTAGGCATCAGCCAAGTTAGGATTGAGGCTAATAGCATCGTCGTACTCAGCAATAGCACGACGTATATGTCCCTGTTTAGACTGGGAAATACCCTCCTTGAGGTAGTCATTAGCCTTGTTATGATTGTAGTTAATAGCGAGGATAATTACTGCTCCGCCGATCAGCGGTGCTGGGAGTGAGTGGGGAAAATTCATTTTTCGAGTTCTCCTGTTATGTTTGTTGTTCCAGTTACCAGTCCTGGTCGCACATCTATTCTATCAACTTGAATTTCTAACTTTCTGCTCGTTACCAGGCAGAGCCTGGTAACGCAGATGCTTTGGCTCTGCCTCTAATTTACCCTTGGCAGCAGTCCTCCGATAAACATTGCTCCACCCTTCTCTAATTGATATTCTAGGTTGAGAGGGCGGCTTAAGGGATCTGAGGGATTGACCGGAGAATCGTCGAAGTCCGACACGAGTAAACTTTTCTAGGGCGCAGAGTCACAGAAGTGAGAGTTACCTCATCGATTCGCGCGATCGGCCTCTGTCATTTCTCACTAAGTGAGGCTTACTTAGTGAGAATTAAGAGAACAATGTGTAACTAAGTGCAGTGTGGCGGTGGGAGATGTAGGGTAAGGTCGATCGGGCATTTAACCAGTTGAGGTTTCCGAAGCGCCCGACACCAAATTCCGGAAATATGATTAAATTAATTTTAAGTATTGTTACCGCAGCGTGGTATGATTTTTCTGAGTTTGCAAAGCACTCGCCTGCTACCTGCATTAGTTTCTAAGCTTCGTGAACACGCAAAACACACCCGCCCAACCCACACCAGCAAACGAGGATATTCCTCAAGCTGGCACTGTCTCGACAGTCTCGACAGTCTCGTCGGAGACTACCAATCCCATGCAAGACTTTTATCGCCTCCAACAAGAGTTGTTGGCGTACACCCTTGCGTTTACGGCGATTATTTTTATCTCCGTTTGGATTTTTTACTCCCTCAACATTGCCCTAAATTATTTGCTTGGGGCGAGTACAGGTGTGGTTTACTTAAAGATGTTGGCTAGAGACGTTGAACGAATCGGCAGCCAAAATCAGCGCATCAGCAAGACAAGGCTCGGTTTGTTTTTCGCGGTGATGATAGTAGGAACACAGTGGAATCAGCTACAGATTTTACCAATATTTTTGGGATTTCTGACTTACAAAGCAGCGCTGATGGTATACGTGATCCGAAGTGCATTAGCACTAGACTACAGGTAGGTCAGGCAATTCGAGCAAAACTCAACTCATCGATTTGTATGGGGAAGCCCGTTGAATGGCAATGCTTGACGTTCTAAACACCTTTAATCGTTTCCCCCTCGCCAAATTGGAAGTTGGCCAGCAGTTGTACTGGCAACTCGGCAATCTGAAAGTGCACGGGCAGGTTTTTATAACCTCGTGGTTTGTAATTGCCGTTTTAGTCATAGTTTCGCTTTTAGGAACCAGCAAAATCCAAAGAATTCCCAGCGGAATGCAAAATTTTATGGAGTATGCGCTGGAATATATTCGAGACTTGGCTAAAAACCAAATTGGCGAAAAAGAATATCGCCCTTGGGTACCGTTTATTGGTACATTATTTTTGTTCATCTTTGTGTCAAACTGGTCTGGCGCTCTAATTCCCTGGAAGCTGATTAAGCTGCCATCAGGGGAATTGGGAGCTCCTACCGCTGACATCAACACGACGGTAGCATTTGCACTGCTGACTTCTCTAGCATATTTTTATGCAGGTCTCAGCAAGAGCGGCTTGGGGTATTTCGCCCACTATGTAGAACCGGTGCCTTTCATGCTGCCGTTCAAAATCATAGAAGATTTCACTAAGCCTCTGTCCCTGAGTTTCCGTTTGTTTGGCAACATTCTTGCTGACGAATTGGTGGTCGGAGTGCTAGTGTTGCTAGTGCCTTTATTTGTTCCTCTGCCAGTGATGGTTCTGGGACTATTTACGAGTGCAATTCAAGCTTTGATTTTTGCTACCTTAGCCGCAGCCTATATTGGTGAAGCTCTAGAAGGCGGTCACGGCGAAGAACACCACGATTAAGTAACGATCGAGCGGCGAAGAATAGAGGAGGAAAAATCAAATTTTCATGCCTCAAAGTTCTTGCCGTAAAGTCGGACAATTCTGTAGACTTTCTGCTCTCATTTTTGTACTTTAGATAAGGAAAATCATCATGGACTCAACAGTTGCTGCCGCTTCCGTAATTGCCGCCGCTTTGGCAGTAGGTTTAGCCGCGATCGGCCCTGGCATCGGTCAAGGAAATGCAGCAGGTCAGGCTGTAGAAGGGATTGCCCGTCAGCCTGAAGCAGAAGGTAAAATTCGCGGCACATTGCTGTTGAGTTTGGCGTTCATGGAAGCGTTGACAATTTACGGTTTGGTCGTAGCCCTAGTGCTATTGTTTGCCAACCCCTTCGCATAATAATTGTAAATTTTAGATTTGAGGTTTTGGCGATTCTAATCCAAAATCTCAAGTCTAAATTCGATTAAGCGAATTAGATGGAAGCCGTCAAAAAATCATGATGCACTGGACAGTATTACTAGCAGTTGAAGAAGCGGCAAAGGAAGGGGGACTGTTCGATTTAGATGCTACGCTGCCTCTGATGGCGGTGCAGTTTTTGATTCTAGTCGCAGTCTTGAATGTAATTTTTTACAAGCCGCTCAGCAAGTCAATTGACGATCGCGCGGATTACATTCGGAACACTCAAGTCTCCGCGCAGGAACGCTTGGCAAAAGCTCAGCAAATGGCGCAGCAGTACGAGCAAAAACTGGGAGAAACTCGCAAACAGTCTCAATCAGTAATTGCTGCTGCTCAAGCTGATGCCCAAAAAATTGGGTCAGCAAAAGTAGCTGAGGCTCAAAAAGAAGCTCAAGTAGCGCGAGAAAAGGCAGGACAAGAGATTGAGCAGCAAAAGCAAGAAGCAATGCGCTCGCTGGAACAACAAGTAGATTCCCTCAGCCGTCAAATTCTCGAAAAGCTATTAGGGCCGTCGCTGGTCAAATAGCGAGACCGAAGAGTTTTAGATTAGGGATTCAATCTTAAATCTAAAATCGGTTCACCCAATCTGCACCCGCAATTATGGAAGAGTATCATGGGGACTGTTTTATTGCTAGCCACAGAAGCTAGCCGGGAAGGTGGTTTCGGTTTCAACTTTGATGTTTTAGAAACCAACCTGATTAACCTGGTCATTATTATTGCAGTGCTGTTTTATTTCGGGCGCGGCTTTTTAGGAAAAATCCTGACTGAGAGGCGATCGGGCATCGAACAGGCGATTCTAGAAGCAGAAAAACGCCAAAAAGATGCAGCAGCAGCTCTCGCAGAGCAACAGCAAAAATTGACTCAAGCACAAGCAGAAGCGGAACGAATTCGTGCCGCTGCTGAACAAACGGCTGTGAAGGCAAAAGAAGCAATTCTAGCTCAAGCGGCGCAGGACGTTGAACGCATGAAAGCAACAGCAGGTCAAGAGTTGGAAGCGGAGCAGGAAAGAGCGATCGCCCAACTGCGATCGGCGGTTGTATCTCTGGCATTAGAAAGGGTGGAAAGCCAGCTAAAAACTAGCTTGGATGACAGCGCTCAAAATCAATTAATCGATCGCAGCATTGCCTTAGTGGGAGGCTAAAACGTGAGTAAAGTCAACACACAAGTTTTACAGCCTTACGCATCCGCTTTGATGTCACTGGCTAAGTCTAACAATCTCTCAGAGCAGTTCGGCAATGATATCCGTTCCTTACTGAGTCTGCTAGAAAGTTCCGAGGATCTGCGCCAATTTTTAGGAAATCCTCTGATAAAACCAGATGCTAAAAAAGCTGTCATCAAGCAAATAGCAGGGGAAGAAATGAACCCCTTGATGCGGAGCTTTCTGAGCCTGTTAGTAGACAAAGGAAGGATTCTTTTTTTAGAAGGAATTGGCAAACAATACTTGACCCAACTCCGAGCACTCAACCAAACAGTATTGGCTGAAGTGACCTCGGCTGTACCGCTTTCAGATGCTCAACAGGAAACTGTTCGCGAAAAAGTGCAGGCGATGACGAGTGCGCGGCAAGTGGAAATTGAAACCAAAATTGACGCAGATTTAATCGGCGGTGTCGTGATCAAAGTAGGCTCTCAAGTGATTGATGCCAGCCTGCGAGGACAATTGCGCCGTCTGGGAATTCGCTTGGCTTCTTGATAGAAGGAAGAAGTTCGGCAACGGATTATGTAACGGATGTAACGGATGTAACGGATAGAAGGAAGAAGGAAAAAGGAAGAAGGAATACAGGAACTAGGAATACATTAATTTCTATTGCCGAGTTTTTAATCCCCAATTCTTATTACAAAATCCCAAGGCTTTTTTACCGAAAACATCGACTGACAACTGACCACTGACAACAAACAATTGACAAAAAACAACTGATATGGCAGCAATCAGACCAGACGAAATTAGCAACATTATTCGCCAGCAAATTGAGCAGTACGACCAAGATGTTAAAACATCTAACGTCGGTACTGTTTTGCAAGTAGGCGACGGCATTGCCCGGATTTATGGCTTGGATAAAGCGATGTCCGGTGAATTGCTAGAATTTGCCGACGGCACCGTTGGTATTGCACTGAACTTGGAAGAAGATAACGTCGGCGCAGTGCTGATGGGCCAAGGTTTGGGAATTCAAGAAGGTTCGGCAGTTATTGCTACTGGCAGAATTGCTGAAGTCCCCGTGGGAGAAGCCATGTTGGGACGGGTAGTTGATGCTTTGGCGCGTCCGATTGACGGCAAAGGAGAAATTAAAACTACTGAAACTCGCTTGATTGAATCTCCGGCACCGGGGATTGTTTCTCGCCGTTCTGTTTACGAACCGATGCAAACAGGAATTACCGCGATTGATGCGATGATTCCAGTTGGTAGAGGACAGCGGGAACTGATTATTGGTGACAGACAAACTGGTAAGACTGCGATCGCGATCGACACGATTATCAACCAAAAATCGGAAAACGTGATTTGCGTCTATGTGGCGATCGGACAAAAAGCTTCTACAGTAGCTAACATTGTCAACGTGCTGCAAGAAAAAGGCGCAATGGACTACACGATCGTCGTAGCAGCCAACGCTAGTGACCCCGCCACACTGCAATATTTGGCTCCTTATACAGGTGCTAGCTTAGCCGAGTATTTCATGTACAAAGGCAAGCACACTTTGGTCATTTACGATGACCTTTCCAAACAAGCACAAGCTTACCGTCAAATGTCGCTGTTGCTCCGCCGTCCTCCCGGTCGCGAAGCATACCCCGGAGACGTGTTCTATCTGCACTCTCGCTTGCTAGAACGCGCTGCTAAATTGAGCGACGATTTGGGCGAAGGCAGCATGACAGCTTTGCCAATTATCGAAACCCAAGCTGGTGACGTTTCTGCTTACATTCCTACCAACGTAATTTCGATTACCGACGGTCAAATCTTCCTTTCTTCTGACTTGTTTAACGCTGGTTTACGTCCAGCAGTAAACCCTGGTATTTCGGTATCGCGGGTAGGTTCTGCTGCTCAAACTAAGGCAATGAAAAAAGTAGCCGGTAAGGTGAAATTGGAATTGGCACAGTTTGAAGAATTGGCAGCATTTTCTCAGTTTGCTTCCGATTTGGATAAGTCTACTCAAAACCAATTGGCCCGTGGTCAACGGTTGCGCGAACTGTTGAAGCAGGCACAAAGTTCTCCTCTGCCGATGAACGAACAAGTGGCTGTGATCTATGCTGGAATTAATGGCTACATGGATGACATTCCGGTAGATAAGGTCAGCAAGTTTACTGTTGGTTTACGCGATTATTTGCGGACTAGCAAGCCGAAGTATGGCGAAATTGTTCAAGGTGGTGCTAAGGCCTTGACTGATGAAGCTGAGAAGTTGCTGAAGGAAGGAATCACTGAATTTAAGCAAAGTTTCTTAGTTTCTGCGTAATTAGTCATTAGTCATCAGTCATTAGTCATTAGTTAAGTCACAGATCCCCCCTAGGGCGTGTTTTTAACCCGGAGATCCCCCCTAACCCCCCTTAATAAGGGGGGGACAAGAGTAT
>JAUBOH010000277.1:0-9156 GCA_036700145.1 Microcoleus occultus BM001215366 | reverse complement strand
TATCCATTCATATTAGAGGGTTTATCTGTAGCGGGAATTTAGGAAAATGGTATAAGAGGGTTTATCTGTAGCGGGAATTTAGGAAAATGGTATTACATGCAAGCAACGGCAATACGCGAATGGCGCAGAAGTTGAGCCGCCATAGCAGCTCGAACGTCCTTAATTGCTACGATGACAATCGGCAGAGCTTGCAGCGAGAAGCGTCAGGGCGGATGGCTAGTTTGGTGCGGTGATGTACTCCCGACGTTGACCGCTAGGCGGTACAGGGCGGGCTTCTCTCAGAGGAAGTCCTCTTAGAGCGTTTTATAGTGAGGGAGACACCCAGCCCCACTTTTTTAATTAGTATTGCCGAATTCGTGTCCCTATCCAATTCTAGACCGCAGTGTGGGCAGCTATGCCAACGGTCGCGCAGTTCTTTTGGGACGCGGTTCAAACATTCTGAGCAATGCTGAGAAGTTCCACGTGGGTCAACCTCGATCACCAAGCAGCCAGCTCTTTGGGCCTTGAAGCTCAGTATTTCATTGAATTGACTCCACCCTGCATCAGCAATGCTTTTATTCAGTCCAGACTTTGCTGATTGCCGATTAGGAAGAAACTTTCCAGTTTCGTCTTGCTTGGATTTAGCGCTTCTGGACATATTCTTGACTTTGAGAGCCTCAACAAAAACAACATCAGCTTTGTTGAGAAGCTTTTTGGCAGTCTCAAAATGAAACTGTTTGCGTTGTCTTGCAACCTTTTGGTGCAAACGAGCAACTTTGCGGTACTGCCTATTTTTCGCTCTGCTTTTTTTCTTTCGAGCAGCAGCCTTGCGTTGTAAAAGAGCAAGTTTTTCTTCCGATTTCCTGAAATGCTGCGGTATTGGTTCAAATTCTTTCTCGGAATCTGCAAGAAACTTTTCTAGACCCAGATCGATGCCAATGCTGTTTTCCCAGGTTGGGATAATATCAATAGCTATATCTGGCACCGCATGGCTTTGTATAGTCAGCGTCACGTACCACCCATCAGCTTTCTTGGAAATTATTGCTGTTTTTACGTCAAAACCATCAGGAATTAGTCTATGCAGAATCAACTTAGGTAGAGTCGAGGGCTGGTATTATCCAGCGCCCCTCTCTGTTAGATCGTGGCGTGCAAGTTTCCCTGCACCACGCTCCCGATGTTCTTAGCTTTCGCTTTTGCTCATGTGCAGATAATCGTGACAGGATTCATGTATTGCTACAAGATTGTCTCGTCGCCAGTTATCGTGGTTTGCATCTACGTGATGCAGATGTACTCTCTCTTCTCCCACGAACTTTAGTCCGCAGGATGCACATGAATGGTTTTGCCGTTTTAGGGCTTTAGAGGTTTGACCGTCGTAGAGTTTGCTATTACGCTCACTCCAGTAGGTGATGTCGCCGTCGTAAGGGGATTTAGTCCCTTTGACATTGACGTGTTTATTTTCGGAGTAAGGGACTGCTGGGAATGCTTTATCTAACAATGATTTGCTAGTGTAGCGATTCTGATTTTGTTCCTGGTTGAATACCTTGAATGCTCTGGTTTCGATGTGGTATAGGCTATTTCTCGACCCGTCCATCTTGCAGTAGCGGTGGTAATTCCTCCAACCTCTAACCACTGGGGCTAATTTCTCAGCCTTGACTGTGGCTCCATAGTTTGAGTTGTTGACGATGTATTTGACCTTCTTACGGAATGCTTTATAGTTTTCCACTGAAGGGATACTTCTGAATTTTCCGTTTTTCTGGACTCTAAAGTGCCAGCCGAGGAAGTCGAATCCATCTGTCGTGGCGGTGAGTTTGGTCTTCTTTTCACTGACTTTCATTCCTCTTGCAGCTAAGAATGAGCTAATTCTTGATAGTATTAACTCAGCATTATCTTGGGGTTTGAGGATAATTATCATGTCATCCGCATATCGGACACTGGTATGTATTTCCTCTATTCCATTTAATGCGATGTTTGCTAGCAGTGGACTTACCACCCCGCCTTGTGGCGTTCCTTGGTCAGGAAAACCTACATTTGTGCCAGCTTTCAGACATCTCCAGATGCCCAGCTTTAACCCTGATGGGGCGATTAGGTTATCCATGATTGAGGTGTGGCTAAGCCGGTCGAAGCACTTCTCGATATCTAGTTCGATGACTCGCTTGTTGATACCGTTGTTACCGGAACGTAGGTTTAGGAAAAGGATTTTCTGAGCATCATGCGCCGAGCGTCCTGTCCTGAATCCATAGCTCCGTTCGTGGAAGGTTGCTTCGTGTGCTGGTTCGAGAGCGAATTTCGCTAGGCATTGCCATGCTCTATCCGCTATGGTGGGCACTTTTAGCATTCGGGTGGTTCCATCCTTTTTGGGGATGGGGATTTCCTTTAAGCCTTGATGCTTCCAGTTGGTTTGATGTTTGGCTAGTCTTTCGGCTAACTCCAAGCGTTCCTCGAAGTTGAGTGCTGTCTTTCCATCAATGCCTGCTGTTTTCTTACCAGCGTTCAACTGCGTTACTTGCCTGATGGCGAGTAGTATAGCTGCTTGAGATTTTAGAATCAGCTTTTGCAGTGACCGCGCTTTCCGCTTGTCGCCAACTTTAACTGCTTTGAACACTCGCTTTTGTAGGCGGAAAAGATTCTTGCAGAGTTTCTTCCACGCGATGTCCTTCCAGAGTTCACTAATATTGCTACTGTGTCTAACCATTCTCTACTCCAGTTTGTGTTTTCTGAACACCTCAAGGCAATTACGCCTTGTCCTACCCGTGTCTGAGGAGTTACACCTCTCGTCTGGTTTACCGTAAATTCGACTTCCTACAGACCTCAGACCCGTTTTTCTTCGTTCCGTCCGTTCGATTGTTCGTCTCGTTAGGTGGAATCATTTCAACCGCTAGAAACCCTTGCTCTTACAGCTATTCGATGTATATGCTGCGGGTTTTTGTCTCTAGCGAGGTCAGAGTTTGTTGTTGTGCCCTGCCTGTTAGTAGGTTGCTTTTCTAGATTCTGTTTCACCGTAGAGACTCCCCGTTAGCGCCAGTGCTATCCCACAACGGATATCTGTTTGCGCCCTGTTCCCAGCTTCGACCTCCCGAATTCCGAGTCGGGTCATCGTGGGCAGGTAGGGAGTTACCTTTGAGCTTAAGGAGAGGGGTTTACACCCTCATCAAGCGGACAGTTAAGCTAGTCTTGGGAGACTTGGCTCCGGTGGTTATTTACGGACTTTCACCGTGATTCACACCGAACGAATCGCACACATCGCCAAACTTAGGCAAGGTAATTCTATTACCCTTAAGGCAATCCATATCCATTTGGGTGTAGGTAAACGACCGATAACGTCCTTTGCCCTTGAAACGAGGTTTTCCAGAACGATTGCCGTTACAATCCCCTTTAATAAATCTGTCAAAAGCAAGCTTAACTCGGTCTACGCAGTTTTGTAATACCTGAGAATATAGGTCTTTGTACCAGGGTCTATCTTTCTTCAGTTGCACAAGACTGCGTTTTTGACTGTAATAATCGGGATGAGCGCGCAAGGATGGTAAGTGACATATCAATGGACAAGCATTGATATCGCAACGATTCCGTTCCCACCAATCAAATCTATCTTGCAACAGCCAGTTGTATTGATGGCGAAGCATATCTAGCCAACGGTTCAGTTCGGCTTTTTGCTCAGATGTGGTCAGTAGCTTGTATTGGTATGCTAGTCTCATTGTATAATTCTAGCATATTGCTACCAAATTGCTGTCATGAATCAAATCAGTATCAGATTGCCAGACAGGGAAAAAGAGCATTGCAGAAATATTGTTAGTTAGCTGGGCGAACGCAGAATGATGTCATTCGTGAGTTGCTGAAAAAATTGTCAATCTCCGGGGTATTGAACCCCATCGATTGACCCGGCTTTCATCCCGACGCTCACTCCTTGTACAGGTAGAGCGCGGGGCTTCCCGCCTAGCAGCTAAGTTTAGATTTAATTGAGGAGCCGGATGGCGGTGAAGGGATTACGCACAGTAAACAATTTAGTTATATTCAATATTGAAAGATGAAGTGCTGAATCTGCTGACCAAATTTTCGCCTCAGTTCAAAGTGTTTAAGTCGGTGGTGCATCAAAAGCAGGCGATCGCTTGAGCAATGTTAGCAGAAATAGCAGAGCAGCAGAACCTTAAACATAGGTTGCTAAAGTCCTGACATGAGCGGTTGCTGCTGACACTGTTACCAGCAGTTTATAGCCACCTCCATGAGAAGAGAAGACTGGGCATCCATATCTTTTGGCAAAATCCAAAGCAATTTCAGTTAATTTACAGACCCTACTAAAACGGTAAGCACGTTCTACGAGACCTTGTTTCATTTGGTCAATCGCTTCCAGCATTCCTCCTAAACCATAAAGATCACCAGGCAAACAGTATTCCAAGCCTTGACACTCAATGCTTAATTCTGGTAAGCATAAGCTAATTTTGTCCAAAGGTTTATCAAGAGCTTTTGTGAAAAAGACATCAGATATACCTAAAGTATTAATTACTGATGTCGGCTCAAGGAGATTATTTTAAATGGGTTCAGAAAACAGGTAGCCCCCCGAAAGCTGGACAAATGAAGACATTTATCGAGAAGTGAGCAAAATTATTAGTCAATTTCGGCTCTACCAATGCGACGAAGCCGTTCAAGCTGTTGTAGAATGGTTAGAAACTAGAGATATGAAAGGAACAATCCTGAGAATTAAAACTAAATATGACGAGGAAGACTATATCCTAAGTCAGCGTTTAGAAAGTCAAGGGATCACAGAATCAATCACTCTTAACGGGCAGCATTATGGCATCGAAGTTCAAGGCTTAGTTTTCGATAATTTATCAGTTACAGGAATAACCCGCGAAGATTGGCTAAACGACTTTCAATCCATTAGCGAAGAATTCATTATTACAGAATTTGATAGTACAACTTTTAACCAAAACGAAGGTCAATCAAATGAGTCAATTCTATGACATTCTAGCAGAAATCAAAAATCAACCCACGAAATATTTAAGACAAACTTCCCTGCCTCATCTGTTCATGTTTTTAAATGGATACAAAATAGCAAAGCGAGATTTACGCATCTCAATCACTTCAGAAGAACAGGAGTTTTATCGAGACTTTCAACCTTGGATTCAGAAAAAAATAAAAGTCAAAACCGTTAACTCTTGGCCAAACATCATTCAACTTTTTTGCATCAATGATAGAGAAGCCTTCAATTACTTTTTTGAACTCCTTGCAGAATTTAACCAAGGAGAAAAACCCTCAGAACCCCCCTCCCTCAAAGAATATGCCTGGAAAAATCCTCAAGCTACACCCTCAATTACAGCAGACAACAATTTTTATCAGCTTTTAGATAAAATTCAAGCTAGACCCGCCCTTTATCTAGGCAAGCGTTCTATCTTTAGTCTGCAAGCTTTTTTAGATGGTTACACTTGTGCCTGTCGCCAACTCGGAATTCCTGTTACTGAACAGGAACAAGAATTTGCCGAATTTCAAGACTGGATAGAAAAGCAATTTAACCAGCAATCTACCCGGTCTTGGGCGCGAATTATCCTTTTTTATTCAGAAGATGAATCCCAAGCGCTTGATACATTTTTTCAGCTATTTGAAGATTTTTTAAAGCGCGAATCCTCGCTTGATGCCGACACAATCTCTCGCCACCAGCCGCCCCGAAAATGGTAATAAAAAGCAGCTAAATTCTTTGCTTGAAAACTTATCCGAAGAAGCGCTTGCCCAACTTCGTGAAGAAGCCGAATCTTTGCACCAACAAGAAAAAAGCCCAGTATAGAACCCATTTGAGATATTGAGGGCGATCGCTCGCAAGCAAGCAGTCGAGCGCCCCCAAAAGCTATTTTTTGAGGTCGTTTTATCATTTGTGGCCGTCGTAGCAAAATTGTCACCACAGTATAACTAATAATTTTTCGAGGCGGGTAACTTCATAATTGCGATCGTTATTTTCACTCTCGCAACTGAAATTATGACTTTTTTGCATATTTTATGAGCCGGAAGTCAAGGCTTGTTGCCTTGATAGCCGGAAGCTGACAATCCTGCTGAGGGAAAAATAACGATCGCGCAGATTCTCCTGCGATCGCAGAAAGTGAGTTTCTTTCTCCCCATCATAAAGGGGGTAGCTGACCCGGATGTTGTATAATCAGAAGACTTCAGTAGACTTCAGTGCCCAAGCCAAAAAGCGTTCTGTGTAATACAAAGCCAGTTGATTGCTTACACCATTAAAAACCGCATCAAAGGCGTGTTCAGCCCAAGGAATTTCGAGCATTACCGCACGATTGCCAGTCGCTCGTAATTGTTCGTAGAGAGAGCGTCCAAACTTGGCTTCAACTATATGGTCGCGACCTGCATAAACCAGTAGAGAAGGGGGAAGGTTGGGTCTAACATAATTGATGGGAGAAGCTTGACGGTAAAGCTCTCCTAATTGGTCGGGGGTTCCTCCCAGAAAGTCACGCAGAATGGCTCGGACGTTTAGGGGGTCGGGAAAAGGTGGGTCATAATATCCCCGAAGCAGGTTATTTGGCCCGTAGTAATTCACTACTGCCCGAACTGGAACTGTAGTTGAACGATAAGCATAAAGCGATGCTAAATGGGCACCGGCTGACCTTCCCATTAGAGCAATTCTGTCAATATCAATTTCCCACTTATCGGCATGGGTTTTGATATACGACAGAGCGGCTTCTACGTCCTCCAACTGAGCTGGAAACCGATACTGGGGAGCGTGGCGGTAATCAATTGCTACTACACAATAGCCCCTCGCAGCCATGTAGCGGCTAAATTCCTGATTGCTATTTGGAGTGCCTCTTTGCCAAGCTCCTCCGTAGAGGATGACGATCGCCGGATATCTACCAATTTGCATCGGCCGGTAAACGTTTAGTTGCAGTTTCACTCGATCGGGGTTGGCAAATACAATGCCTTCATTCATGCGAACTTCCCGCAGGGGAATTCCCCGGAAGGCATCTGCTAGGATAAACGGTTGTTGTCGTCGCCCGGCCTGTTCAACTTGAGGAACCGCTGCTAAATAGTTTGTCCCTAAAACTGCTTGGACTTCGGCCGCGATCCGTGCATTGGCTGCTGGGAACTGTAGCAGGGGGATGAGGCTGAGGATCAGGGCAAGCAGGCTACAAACCAGGGATGTGGACTGAAAGTTAATTTCTACCCATGTCTACCCAAAACTACCCAGTTTGTCCCTCTTCCTCAATTAATTGGTCAACAAACAATCTCAGCCTTTCTTGCCAATCAGGGATAGCTTTGAGTTTCTCTTTCTGTCCTTCATACCCCCTAAACGCAATAACCGCCTTGTCTGTTGGTCGCGCAAGTCGTTTGAGAGCGCCGTATGTATTGTGTTTCTGAAAAGGCATTGACACCACCTGTATGTGTAGGTTAACCTACTTGTACCACACATTGAAAGGTCGAATCAATGCTTTTAAGTTTCCGAACGGCATTAATCCCGAACCACAAGCAAATTACAGCTTTCAAAAAAGCATCAGGCGTTGCCAGACATAGTTACAACTGGGGGAACGCCCTGATTCAAGATTTGCTCAAACAACGCGAATCCGACAAAACACTCAAAATACCATCAGCCATTGACTTGCACAAACGGTTGGTTGCCGAAGTAAAATCAGTAAATAACTGGTACTATGAAACCAATAAAAATGTCCCACAAAAAGCATTAGGAGACTTGCGTCAAGCCTGGGACAGGTGTTTCAAAAAAATATCTCAGCAACCTAGATTCAAGAAAAAGGGACAAAAAGATTCCTTTTACCTAGAATCAGGAACCAAAGCCAAGCCAGGAATTAATAACGATGGCAAGCGAGTCAAATTGCCATCTATTGGATGGGTAAAACTTGCCGAACCATTGCCGCTGACAGCCGTTCACAATTGCGTAATTAGTCGCACCGCCAATAGGTGGTTTATTGCCATCAAATACGAAGTTGAATTGCCAGAAGTTGCAACAAGTCGTCCGGTTGTTGGTGTTGATATCGGGATTAAAGAACTTGCTGTTTGCTCGGACGGTAAAGTCTTTGCGAATCCCAAAGCTTACCGACGGATGAGCAAACAGCTCAAGCGAAAACAGCGTTCGGTAAGTCGTAAAGTCAAAGGCTCTCTTAATCGTGCTAAAGCGATTAATAAACTGAGCAAACTCTATGCTAAAGTAGCAAATATCCGAAAAGACGCCATACACAAGCTGACTAATTATCTTGCCAAAAACCACAGCGAGATTAAGATTGAGGACTTGAATATTAAAGCGTTTTTGAAGAATCACAAATTAGCCGGAGCGATTTCTGATTGTGGGATGTACGAATTTAAGCGGCAATTAGAATACAAAACGATTAAGTTTTCATCTAAACTAACAGTCGTAGATAGATTATTTCCTAGTTCGCAGATTTGCTCCCACTGCATCAAACATCGACAGAAAATGCCCTTAAAGAATCGTGTCTACGTCTGTCCTGATTGTGGCAATGTTCAAGACAGAGATTTGAATGCGGCGAGAAACATAGAACGTTGGTTTGAAGGTATTTTTGTCCCAGAACGTTCGGATATGGCGGTGAGTTCCACCGCGTCAGCCTGCGGAGTAGACAAACCCGACAATAGCCATGTTGTCGCTACGGTGAAACAGGAAGTTAACACCAAAATTACTCATCTCCAGTTAAGTCTAGATTTGGGTAGCTCTGGGTAAGTTTTTCAGAACGGATGTGTTGTAGAGCCAGCCTTGTTGTCGTCTGAAAATGGTTAGCAAAAGGGCGATCGATGCTGATGCTGCACCCCGAGCAGTTAAACACACGTTCTTTGAGCGGCATTTCTTGAATATGTCCACAGCAAGAGCAAGTTAATGATACAAACCAGCGCTGGGCAGTTCGACTAATTATTGCTGTCTTGGGAGTTAATCCGGTTGGTAGATATTCATAGGTTTTCAGTAGTCCTATTTTGGGTAGTTGAATCTTTCGATGGTCAATCTTGATTGTTCCTTCTAATGTGAAGCTATCTTGTTGACCTTTTCGCTATGTTTTGTCGAGTTATATACAGTATTGTCTAGTTATTTAGATGCAGTTATTAAACCCAAGAGCTGCTGAGGGGCTGATATTCATAACTTGAAAAGGGGCGAAAGTCATTATAGCATTGAGCAGTTATACAGCACTTCCAGATGTTATGAGGTACAGTAGCAGCAATTAGTAAACCAGT
>JAUBOH010000276.1:0-9211 GCA_036700145.1 Microcoleus occultus BM001215366 | reverse complement strand
GGGACACGGCACTGCCGTCTCCTCTATATTATTCCGGTGCAACCGGAATTGATATGACTGATAACTAATCACTAACTTTCTTTTCCAAACGCAAGATATTTCCCCTAGCATTGGTGCGGTAAACCCAAGTTTGGCGGCCGTCCGAAACCACAACCCGCCAACCTTCGACAATCATTTGACCGCAAATTTCATCAGTTGTTGCGAGTCCCAAACAAGTATTAGGCCAACTTTGTCTGCTCGATTCAGTTACTTTCAACTTGTCAGCAGCAATCCCACTTTGGCGCGACAAGTCTTGGCGAACTGCTCCTGCTACAGTTGCGGGTAATTGGTTCGGGAGATTTTGGCGCGTACCCTCGGCCAAATTGCCCGGTTCGGAAGTTAGACTATGAAGTGTCAATCCCGAATAATTGATTTCTTTTGGCACCGCGACTGCGGGAAATTGCGGCGCGGTTTCCTCCTCTTGGCTTTCCAACTGGGCGAGGGAATGTTTGAGAGCGCCCGCGTTAGCCTCCGCGGTGTGTACTAGCGCCGGATACATTTCCCAAGTCAGAGTTCCTGTCAGCACCAAAGCCAAGATTAAAGGATTAGGCTGCTTTTCGCCTCGGTTTTGACTGTTTTGAGAGTTATTTTCGGAGATTCGTTTAATCATACGCCCTCTGCCTCACTTTACACTCTGGCGCGATCGCTCCTGCGCGCTCAACTCCAGATACTTATTTAGACACTGTTGCTGGTGCTGTTGGTTCCTTTGTGTAGAACCGACTTGACGGATCATCATGCAGCGCAAGTATCTCATACTCGCTGCCAACACTTGTATTTTGTGGAAACTTTTATCTACAATTATTACTTAATTTTCACTCTGACGCTGGCGGTATTGAGAAAAAGTTAGGTTTAAGTAATTATTCTTAAAAGAATCTGATTCTGGCGGAGAATCTCAGTATAAATGACTATTCATCGTTCCAAAACTGCTAAAGGTGTTTTAGACTGTGGGAGGCGAACTGAGCCCACGATATCAAAGGGATGTTGCACAATCTGTTGCAACAAGATGGGAACGCATTATAAATTAAGCAAGCTATCGCTGATTAATTGTAGCATTCTGGTTGTCAAGAGCGATCGACCCCGAAACTACTTTAGTAGCCATCGCTACTTTTTTAGTACAATATTGTTGAAATGTATCGATTATGAACAAAAAATCCCTAGGAATCGATTTAATGAATCGGCTGAGCTATCCTCAAAAATTCACATTGATCGGTTTTCTATTTGCGATGCCGTTAACCTTGGTCATGTACCTGCTAATTTCCGAAATTAACAGCAGGGTTGATTTTGCCCAAAAGGAAATCTACGGTAATGAATACCTGCGCCCACTGCGCCAGTTGAGGGAATACATACCGAAACTGCAACTTTTAGATTATCAGGGTTTAAATCACAATTTAAGCAATTCAGATATCAGGGCAAATTTAGAATCTAAAATTGACGCTAACTTTCAATCCCTGGCAAATACAGATCGCCAGTTAGGACAAATTTTAGGTGCTAGCGACCAATTTAATAACATTTATCAAAATTGGCAAACCTTTAAACTGCGTCGCAGCCAGTGGAGTTTAGAAACTTACGATGTTGTATATCAAAAATTAGCATCTGACATTAATAGATTGAGCGCTCACGTTGGCGATACTTCCAATCTAATATTAGACCCGGATCTAGATACCTATTATTTGATGGATGCTACTTTGCTGAAGCTTCCAGAAATGCAAAAAATCTTGTCACAGATTAGGCTAATTTCTCAAAAAAGCAGCGCGCGTTCCGATGCCACACCTGAAGAAAGAGCGAAACTGATTACTTTGGCTGGCAAATTGAGAGAACTCAATCAGGATTTAGCAATCAATATGGAGGTAGGATTTAGCAATAATCCTCGCGGCAATTTGCGGCTGAAATTAAGCGACAATTTGACCAAATTTAATTCGGTAGTAGAGCAGCTAACTGGGCAAATAGATAAACTGATTTATCCCACAGCGGTAGTGGAATATTATGCCTATCTTGATGGGAGCGATCGAGTTCTGAATTCAAGTTTTGAACTGTGGGACGAAAGTCTTAAGGAATTAGACTTTTTGCTGCAAAAAAGGATTGATGCTTTTGTGGCAAGAAAAACCATGATTTCTATTTTTGTCTCGATCATTTTAGCAATAGTTATTTATTTATTTGTATCTTTTTACAGGGCGGTTATGCAGACTGTTTTTGTCCTTGATGAAGCGTCAAAAAAAATGGCAGGTGGCAATCTAAACCACAAAATTATTTTGGATAACAGAGATGAACTCGGGCAAGTGGTGGGTGCATTTAACAAGATTGCCGAGGCATTGGTTGGTGCAAACCAAGAAATTACTGTTCTCAACGATCGCCTAAAAACCGAAAATATGCGGATGAGTGCCGAACTAGATGTCACTCGCAAGATTCAGCAGATGCTGCTCCCAAAAGACCGAGAACTCAAGGAAGTTGTGGGCTTAGATATCGCGGGATTTATGGAAGCTGCTGATGAAGTAGGCGGCGACTATTACGATGTACTCCAGCACGAAGGTAGGGTGAAAATTGGCATTGGCGACGTGACGGGACACGGATTGGAGAGCGGCGTTTTAATGATTATGGTTCAAACGGCAGTGCGAACTTTGCTCGCCTACAACGAACCAGATCCGGTGAGATTTTTAAGCGCTATTAACAGTGCAATTTATGATAACGTGCAGCGGATGAAATGCGATAAAAACGCCAGCCTTGCTTTGCTAGACTATGAGGAGGGAATCCTGAAGTTGAGCGGCCAGCACGAAGAAATGATTGTGGTGCGGTGTAATGGTTCTGTAGAGCGGTTTGATACGATCGATCTGGGTTTCCCGATCGGGCTGGATGCAGATATTGCTGAATTTGTTGCTGAAACAATTGTGCAGTTGCATTCAGGAGATGTGGTAGTGCTGTACACTGACGGGATTACGGAGGCGGAAAATATGGATAAAGTGCTTTACGGTTTAGATCGGTTAATTGAGGTAATACAGATTAATTGGCAGCGAACGGCCGCAGAAATCAGGCACGCTGTAATTGACGACGTGCGATCGCACATCGGCGAACAAAAAGTTTTTGATGACATCACATTGCTGGTACTCAAACAAAAATAAGTAATGGGCATGGGGAATGGGGAATTGGGCATGGGCCAAACAGGGAATTGGGAATTGGTAGCAACAATTCGCAAATAACAAATAACAAATAACAACCGTCAACCGTCAACCGTCAACCGTCAACCGTCAACTAATATGATTCAGACTTTCGGCGATTTCATCGAGCGGTCAGCTAGCCAAGAATACTTAATAATTGGATTTTCCCCGAGTTCGATTCCCCTGAAGCAGCGGTGGCGGAACAACGGTTTGTCGGCGGATTTTCTGGCTGACTACTTGACGAGTTTTTTTCCTGGCAACGAAGACGAGCCCTCGACGATTGACAGACAAGCTGAAATTAAAAGCGCTGTTAGCTACATTGCTAACGAGTTATTAGAGAATGCGATGAAGTTTAATGATGAAACCTCGGAGTACCCGATCGACATTAAACTGCAATTAGAGAGCGATCGAGTGATTTTCTCAGTGGCTAACAGCATTCCCGGGCAAGCTGTGGGCAAGTTTCAGGCTTACATCGAGCACTTGCTGGCTTCGGAGCCTCGCGAGCTGTACATTCAGCAGTTGGAAAAAAATGCTGCTGACGACAACTGTACCGATTCTGGATTGGGCTTGCTGACCATGCTCAGCGATTATACCGCTAAAATAGGCTGGAAGTTCCAGACCGTGCAAAAAGACCCGGAAGTAATTGCGGTGACAACTATGGTGCAATTGAGAGTATAGGCCGAATAAGCCTCGTGGGCGATCGATAATATCTAAGGGACTTTTTTTTGGCTGCAATGGAAATTAAGACAGAAGATTACCGGATCTGCTACGATCCATCAACGGCAACCGTGAGTTTTGTTGGCTCTCTAAGGCTGAGCGGGCCAGCGGACTACGCGCCGATCCTGCAGTTGCTGGGCGAGGTGGCAGACGTGGAACCGGCGAAAATTACCCTCAATTTGCAGCAGTTAGAATTTTTGAACAGTTCTGGCATCAATATGCTGTCGAAGTTTACGATCGAGGTACGCAAAAAAGCCGGGGTGCAAATGGCGATACAAGGCTCTCAACGCATAGCTTGGCAAGGTAAATCTTTGAAAAATTTCCAGCGCCTGATGCCTGGTTTGCAGTTGAAATTAATATAGACACACGATGAGTTTTACGGTGCGGGCTGCTGAGCAATTTTCTGTTAGTCGAGGCGCAAATTCTCGGGTTATGCTGGAAGAACAACCATCTAGAGAACAGCTACTTTTAGAGATACAAAGATTGCGCCAGCAAGTGGAAGACTTGGAGGAGGAAAAAGCGGATCTGGAAATTTTGCTGGAAACTACTGCTGAACATTCCGATACGGTTGAAACTGAGTTGCGCGATCGGGCATTGGAGGCGGTGCGGGAAGGCGAAAACAAGCTGGCTCAATTTTTGGAAGCGATTCCGATAGGCGTGGTCGTGCTCGATTCTCAAGGCACACCTTACTACGTCAATCGCGCCGGAAAGCAGTTATTCGGTCAAGGGGTTTTGCCGTTAAATAACGTTAATGATTTGTCAGAAAGTTATCAAATTTATATCGCGGGAACTGATACTATTTACCCTTCCGAAAATTTGCCGATCGTCCGAGCTTTGAGGGGCGAAAGCGCGACGGCTGATGATATGGAAATTCATCAACCCGACAAGAAAATTCCCCTTGAAACTTGGGGAAGGCCAATTTTTGACGAGGGTGGCAAAGTTGCTTTTGCGATCGCAGTTTTTCAAGATGTCACGGAACGCAAACAAGCTGAAGCCGACCGCCATAAATTTATCAAAAAACTGTTTGAGCTCAATCAAAATTTAGAAAGATCCCTGGATGCAGAATCAGAATTGACTGATGCCTACGGGCGATTCGTGCCGCATCAATTTCTAAATTTGTTGGGATATGAAAGTATTATCGATGTCAATTTAGGCGACCAAGTGCAGGAGGAAATGTCGGTGCTGTTTGCGGATATCCGCGACTTCACGACGCTTTCGGAAACTATGACGCCGCAAGAAAATTTTAATTTTATCAATGCTTACCTTTCGCGGATGGAGCCTGCTATTACTACCAATAACGGCTTTATTGACAAATACATCGGCGATGCGATTATGGCTTTGTTTAGCGACTTTGCAGATGATGCAGTGAAAGCGGGTATTGCGATGCTAAATATCCTGACTGATTACAACCAACACCGTCAAAGTATCGGCTACATCCCGATTCAAATTGGGATTGGGATCAATTCTGGTTCTTTGATGCTGGGGACAGTTGGTGGCAAAAGCAGAATGGATAGCACGGTGATTAGTGATGCTGTTAATTTGGCATCTCGCATTGAAGGATTGACCAAAGATTACGGCGTACCTTTGTTAATTTCTCAGGACACTTTGGAACGGTTGCGAAATCCGGCTGATTATGCTATACGGATTGTGGATAAAGTACAGGTCAAAGGAAAATCTCAATATGTCATAGTCTATGAGGTATTTGATGCCGATCCTGCGTCCATTCGGTCGGCAAAGCTAGCAAATTTGCCCGTATATAATGAAGCTATGTCACTGTGCGATCGCAAGGAGTTCCGAGAAGCGGGAAAATTGTTTGAAGAGTGCTTGCGGACAAATCCGAGCGATCCGGTAGCTCGCATTTACCTGAAACGCTGTCGGGATTGGCGATCGCTTCTCAAAGGAATTTAATACTTGGGGAATTGGGAATTGGGAATTGGGAATTGGGAATTGGGAATGCTATTATAGTTTAGATTGTTTCGCAAAATGATTATGAGAACCTACAACCGACATTTGCAAATATTTATAAAACCTTCATGGATTAAAGTTATAGCTATTTTTAGTCTTTGCTGCTGCTTGATTGTAAGCTGTGGACAGCGGGGAAATCAATCAATTAATTCGAGCGGCGACAATGCTAATAACGATCGCGTTACGATCGGCACAACCTTGAAATTGCGGACGATCGACCCTGCGGACGCTTACGAAACCATATCAGGGGAATTGCTGCGAAATTTGGGGGATACTCTCTACACTTATAAGTCGGGAACTACTGAGTTAATCCCCCACTTAGCGACAGCCATGCCAAAAGTCAGCAAAGACGGATTGACTTATACAATTCCCCTGCGTCAAGGCGTTATTTTTCACGACGACACACCGTTTAATGCTGCAGCAATGGAATTTTCTTTGCAGCGGTTTATCAAAAATGGCGGCCGTCCGGCTTTCTTGTTGAGCGATGCTGTAGAATCGGTGAAAGCGACGGGCGAATACGAATTAACTTTTCAACTCAAAAAGCCTTTTGCTGCTTTTCCTTCCCTGCTGACTTTTGGCGGTATTTGTGCCGTTTCTCCGAAAGCTTACGAGATTGGGGACGGTAAATTTAAACCCGATACGTTTGTGGGAACTGGACGCTACAAGTTGGCGAAGTACGGCAGCGATTCTCTCAAGTTTGACGCATTTGACAAGTATTGGGGGGAAAAGCCGGTTAATAAAGGAATTGACATTTTGCTGCTTTCTAGTTCGTCAAATTTGTTTAATACTTTTCGGACTGGTGCGATCGATGTTGCTTATTTATCTCTGGATGCGGATCAAGTTCGCAGCTTGGACGAAGGGGCAAAATTGGGGAAATGGCAGGAATTCGCGGCCGAAAGCAGTACAGTCAGTTATATGACGCTGAATACCAAGTCTAAACCGCTGGATAAGTTAGAAGTGAGACAGGCGATCGCCGCGGCGATGGATCGCCCGCTGATTAACGATCGCGTACTGCGGGGACAAGCGCAACCGCTGTACAGTCTGATTCCCACAACCTTCGACGTTCACAAACCGGTTTTCAAAGAAATGTACGGCGACGCCAACACTGCAAAAGCCAAGGAACTTTTAACGAAAGCGGGCTACTCGGCGGCAAATCCTTTTATCCTGCAAATTTGGCATCCTTCAGCTTCCACAAAAAGAGCTTTAGTAGCGAGTACGATCGAGGCGCTAGCCAAACTCAAAATGGACGGGATAATGCAGGTAGAAATTAACAGCGTCGAATCTCCGACTTTATTTCAGAATATAGAGAAGGGGATTTATCCTGCGGTTTTAGTCGATTGGTACGCCGACTTTTTCGACGCCGACAATTACATTCAGCCGTTTTTGGATTGTGCGACAGGTTCGGCTGCTGGTGGCTGTGAAAAGGGTGCAAGTCAGGGACAGGGTTCGTTTTATTATAACGATCGGGTAAATCAACTGATCGACAAGCAGCGCAAAGAAGCAAACCCTCAAATCCGCAAAGCTTTGTTTGCCGAAATTCAAGACATACTGGGTCGAGATGTACCTTTCATCCCTCTGTGGCAGGATAAGGACTATACCTTTGCTCAGAAAAACGTGACGGGTGTCCGCCTCGAACCGACGCAATCCTTTCCCTTCTGGTTCCTGAAAAAGCAATAATTCTTTACAAGGATTTGTAAGAATTCAAACGTCCACAATTATCTCATGTTTTGTGCACAACAGGGTGATGATTGTCACAGTTTATCGAAGAGACCGATCGCACAACTCTCTCAAAAAATGTTGGATATTATTAGAGAGAGAGACATCGCTAAGGGTGAGTATATGAAACTTGGAATTTTAACAACAACAGGGCTATTAATCGCGATCGGCTTTGCTTCTGGAGTCAAAGCAGAAAACGTATCACAAGTCAAGCAATTATTAGAAACTAAAAAATGTAGCAAATGTGACTTGACAGGAGCGCAGCTTGCTGGTATGAACCTCAGCGGAGCAGACTTGAGCGGTGCGAATTTGAGCGGTGCAAATTTAAACGGTGCTAACCTCAACGAAGCCAAACTGAACGAAGCAAATCTGAAACAAGCTAAATTACAAGGTGCGAGTTTAATTGCGGCTAAAATGCACGGGGTAAATTTGGAAGGTGCTGATTTGACTCGCGCTAACTTGAGTCTGGCGGGTTTAGTAATTGCCAGTTTGAAAAATACCAACCTCACCAGCGCTAATTTAGTCGGTGCTAATTTAGAAAGTGCTGATTTGGCGGGTGCGAACCTGAGAAATGCTCGTCAGTCTGTAGCGAATTTAGCGAATGTCCGTCTCCGGGGCGGGAGTTTGTCGGGAATAGACGTGATGGGAGTCAATTTGCGGGATGCAAACTTGACCGGTGCAAATTTGACCGGTGCTAATTTAAATGGTTCGGACTTGACCGGTGCTAATTTAAAAGATGCCAATATGGCAAATGTAGATTTGAAAAATGCTTCTTTGCCGTAGGACGATCGCCAATTGCTATATCAAATTCAGGTGATGAATCAGCTTAAATATAATCATGTAGGGGCAATTCTGAAATTGCCCCTACAATTTTAATTATTGAATTTACGCAAAAAATTTAACTGTAGGGCGCGCCTCGGCGCACCTTACGCCCGGTTAGCGATCAATCTTCCTCGTGAGCATCTTGCGGAAAACGGATGATGTCATCATCGCCGAGATATTCGCCATTTTGGATTTCAATCATCACTAGGGGAATAACGCCGGGGTTTTCGACGCGGTGAGCCGTATTCATGGGAACGTAGGTTGACTGTTTCTGCATGAGAATCGTCTCGTTGTCGTTGCAGATAACTTTAGCGGTACCGGACACAACAACCCAGTGCTCGCTGCGGTGATAGTGCATTTGGGTGCTGATATGGTGGCCCGGTTTGAGTTCAATGCGATTGATTTTGTAACGATCGCCTGCGTCTATGACTGTAACTTGACCCCAGTAGCGGGTTTGCGTGCGATCTTCCATTTTTTCGATTGTGTCCACTGTTTCCACCATCTTATTTATCTCGCCAACGGTGTCTGTAAAAATAGCTGTAGTTGAAAGTATATCAGGGAGATGGTAAGTGCGATCGGGTTTTTGCCTTACTTTTTACAGCAGATTCCACGTTTATGAAGTACACCTCGATCGCGAGTTAGTGCCGTAGGGACTAAGGCCAAGCCCAAGGAGTGTCAACTTAAGCTGTCAGCCCGCCAAGTCTGTTGGTTATCCCACGAGTCCGACAGGGGTTGAAACCCCTGCCTCATAGAAGACAGTCGGTTGAAACCGACTGAAGATTTGCCCCAAACCAATACATATC
>JAUBOH010000275.1:1251-9227 GCA_036700145.1 Microcoleus occultus BM001215366 | reverse complement strand
ATGACCAATGACTAATGACTAATGACTAATGACTAATGACTAATGACTAATGACTTGTTCATGGCAAAGAGTGCCCGGTCGTATTTTTAATGTATTCCTGAATTTTTTGATAATCGTCCGAGTTGCCTTCGCGCATGAGAATAATATTAGTTCCGCTGTCAGGCAGGAAAAAGCTGATTAGCCGACCGTTCTGTTCGCAAACAAAAGAGCTAATTCGATTCATATCGATCGCAAATTCTTTGCGGTCATAATTAATTTTAATCCACGAACCTTTAGAATTGCGGTCGATCGTTTTTTTGAGGTAATCGAGAACTTGCTTGTAAGCCTCATGATTGCCTTGGGGATTGAGGATAATCGGCAGACTACTATTAGGCAGCCAAAATGTGATACGCTTGTTATCCAGTTCGCTAGAAAAAGCACTAATAGTGTCAAGGTCAATTATGTATGTACTTTTCTCATAAGTAAATTTGCTCCAGTAAGCCACAAAAACCCTCCTCAAACCTGCGTTTCCTGGTATTTTAGGATAGTTTGACAACTCATACCATTTTAGATTTTAGATTTTAGATTGTAGATTGGGCATGACTGATGACTATCGGGGTTTTGAGTATGGCCTACAGTTGCATTTTTTTGGCAACTGTTATCACTCTTGAAATCCCAGCTAAAAAGTTAAGTAAAAATATCAGCATTTTTACCTTCGGCCGAATCCCTTCTCCCTTCGGGTACTAGCCCCCAACCCATATCCCGCGGGCCGGGGGTGAGGTTTTACACTCGTTGAGAATGCTGCCCGATATCATGTCCGGTAAGTGCAACCCGAATCAAGTCCTATTGTTGAGTTGGGCGGGTGAGAGTACGATCGATCGCCTGCCCGATTTGAATATTGTGGACTCTTGCCCGCCCCTACAGACATCTAATATATCAGAACCGATCGATCGGACACGATCTCAGATCAGTTTACGGAAAGTTTCCCGGCCACCTTGTCGCGACCCTCAGCTTCTACAACATCCTGCTTTCCCTGAGTGGTGACCGCCTGGATAAACCCTTGAAACAAGGGGTGGGGGGCGCTAGGTCTAGATTGGAATTCGGGGTGAAATTGACTGGCTATGAAAAAGGGATGGCTGGGCAATTCGATCATTTCTACCAATCGGCCGTCGGGAGATGTCCCGGAGACTGCATAACCTGATTCTAAGAAAAGATTGCGGTAGGCGTTGTTAAATTCGTAGCGGTGGCGGTGCCGCTCGTAAATTACTTCTTTCTGATAAAGTTTGAAAGCTAGGGTGTCTGGGTTGACGCGGCAGGGATACAAACCCAATCGCATTGTACCGCCTAAATCGACTACATCTTGCTGTTCTGGCAACAAGTTAATTACTGGATTTGCCGTATCCGGGTTAAATTCAGCGCTGTTGGCATCCTCTAGTTGGGCGCTGTTGCGCGCCCATTCAATCACAGCACACTGCATTCCCAAACACAATCCCAAAAAGGGTATTTTGTGGTGTTTGGCATATTTGATTGCCGCTATTTTGCCGTCAACTCCCCGAATCCCAAAACCTCCGGGTACAACAATGCCGTTGATGTCTTTGAGATAATTTTCGATGTTTCCCGATTCTAAATCTTCTGAGTTAATCCAGTGCAAATTTAGGTCGCAGCCGATCGAGATTGCTGCGTGGCGCAAAGCTTCCACCACGGACAGATAAGCATCGTTCAACCGCACGTATTTGCCAACCAAAGCAATATCAACTTTGTGGTTGGGACTGTAAAGCCGATTGACTAAGGTTTGCCACTGAGTCAAATCGGGTTGTCGCGGTTCGAGTTGCAGCAAGTTGATGCTTTGTTCCGCTAAACCTTCCTGTTCCATCATCAGAGGCACTTCGTAGATACTTTTAGCATCTTGAGCGGTGATGACGCAAGCTTCGGGCACGTTGCAGAATTCGGACAATTTCTGTTTCATGCCCAAAGACAGCGGTCGATCGCACCTGCAGACTAAAATATCAGGTTGAATGCCGATCGACCGCAATTCCTTCACCGAATGCTGAGTCGGTTTAGTTTTCATCTCCCCAGCCGAAGGAATCCAAGGTATCAGCGTGACGTGCATATACACAACATTTTGCCGCCCGACATCCTTGCGAAACTGTCGAATTGCCTCCAAAAACGGCAAAGATTCAATATCTCCCACCGTTCCACCAATTTCGGTAATCACCACATCGGGATTAGTATTTTTTGCTACACGGAAAATCCGCTCTTTAATTTCGTTAGTGATGTGGGGAATCACCTGCACTGTACTCCCCTGATACTCGCCACGGCGTTCTTTATTAATTACCGCTTGATAAATTGCCCCCGTGGTGACGCTGTTGAGGCGAGACATGGAAGTATCGGTAAAACGCTCGTAATGCCCCAAATCGAGGTCAGTTTCCGCACCGTCTTCCGTTACAAAGACTTCTCCGTGCTGAAACGGGCTGAGAGTGCCTGGATCAACGTTAATATAGGGGTCTAGCTTCAAAATCGAGACAGAATAATCTCGGGACTTCAATAGGCGACCTAGGGAAGCAGCGACAATTCCCTTGCCGATACTGGAAACCACGCCGCCGGTCACAAACACAAATTTGCTCATAGAATTTTCGACTTTAGATGTTTCAATGTCAGGTCAGACTCAAATGTGACATAGGTGATCCATAACGGCAACCACGGGGGATTGCCCCTACACCCCTTTGACCAATCTCATTGACGATCGTTATGGGCTTGCAACCAAGTTGTCAAATCCGACAAAGTGGTAAAGTCTAATAGCGCCTCTCCTAAACTCTCTAATTGCTCAGCAGATAACTGAGTGATGCGGGTTTGGGTATCCGAAGACAGCGCGCCTAGACTCCGTTCTAACAGACGAACAATTAATCGCAATTTTCCTTGTTTGATACCTTGTTCGATACCTTGTTCGATACCTTGTTCGATACCTTGTTCGATACCTTCTGCCAGAGCTATTTTGGTAGCTAGACTAATGGAACCACGCTGGTCTTGAATCCATATTTCTCGCTTGTCTAACTCATCTAGTTCCTGAGCATTTAGATTCGCTGTACTGGCAATATTAAAAGCCTCTTTCAGTTCCTGTACATTTCCCAATTCTTCTGGAACAGACTCTAGAGATTGAGCTGTTTTCATAAAGTATATCCACTTATCTGTCAAGGTTTCTAGTTCATCTAGCCCCTTGTTGAATTTTGGCAACTCCACAAACACCATCTCAAACTGATCTGCTAGATAATCTACTAAAAATGTCTTTTCTTTGAAGATGAAGTGCGAGATTACTGTGTCCATGTTCTCAAACATTTTAAAATCGGTAATTGTCAGAGCAATCACAGGGTTTAAATTCCTGTAGCCACTTCCTGTGCTTAGCTGCATTGAATAAGTTTTAGTTGCATTATACAAAACCCGCTGCTGAAAGTATTCTACATTCAAAACCTGCATTTCAATAATCACTGTTTTGTCACCATTAATCTGGGCTTTAACATCTAAGTAAGTGTCTTTGATTCCTTTGATGTTTGGAGCTAAATATGGGTCGATAATTTCTAAATCTTCGATAACTGGTCGCGCTTCGTAGAGCAGCGCATTCAAGAAACTAATTAAAATGTCTTTACTGTCCGTCGAGCCGAAGATTTTTTTAAAGGCAAAGTCGGTCTTGGGGTTGATAAAATTCATGGTAATTACAATTTATTAGGGTTTCAGGGGTTTCGGTTAGAGCTATTTAATTGTCGTCTAACTTAATTATACAATCTTGCAGGTTGGGATCGTTAGCGAAGCCCTCGAAGAGGATCGCCCTTATCGACCAGCCCTTGTAAGTAATTTTTCCCAGAAAGCTAACTCAGGAACGTTTTGCGAAGGTTAAGGTCATGGTATAAAAAGCATCTGAAATCTGCTAAAAAACAGCTATGAAGTTTGTCTGCGTTATATCCCCTCAACGGTTGCTTTCTGCTGGTATCGCATTGCTCGCAGCGATCCTCTTCGAGGGCTTCGCTAACGAGTGCGGCGCGTGGGTCGCTCCAAATGGGGCGCGGGCAAAAGCTCCTGGGCCGAATTATGCGTCTGTGTCACCGAAAATCCTTGCTAGTAACGATGTTAATTGCAATGACGGACGATCGCCCGAAACTCGGTGTCCTGTCGGCGGTTTGTTCGTCAAAACTCAAAATACGGCCCGAGAACAAGTCTTTCCTCTCAAGCAGACTGAAGTTAAAGCCAAAATTGCTGGCAATATCTCCCGCGTCGAAGTTGTACAGAAGTTTGAAAATCCTTTTCCCGAATCTTTGGAAGCTGTTTATGTATTTCCTTTGCCCGATGAAGCGGCGGTGGATGATATGGAAATTAAAATAGGCGATCGCACTATTAAAGCTGATATCAAACGGCGCGATGAAGCTTTGGAAATTTACCAAAGAGCCAGACAACAAGGTCGGACTGCGGGTTTGTTGGAACAAGAACGCGACAATATTTTTACTCAGTCTCTGGCTAATGTCAAACCTGGAGAAAAAATTGAAGTTACGATTCGCTACACCGAGAGTCTGAAATTTGTCGGCGGCGATTACGAATTTGTGTTTCCCACAGTCGTAGGCCCGCGCTATATTTCCCGAAATACGACCGATGCCGATCGCATTAACCCGCCTGTCTTGCCTCCAGGAACGCGATCGGGTCAGGATATCGCGGTGAAGGTAGAAATCGATGCCGGAGTGGCGATCGGCGATGTCCGCTCTACTTCCCATCAAATTACAACTGACCGCAGCGGCAATATTGTGCGAGTCCAATTAGCAAATTCTGACACAATTCCCAATAAAGATTTAATTCTGCGCTATCGAGTAGCGGGCGAAAATACTCAAGCAACAGTCCTGACTCAATCCGACCAGCGGGGCGGTCATTTTGCTGCTTATTTGATTCCGGCTTTAAACTACAAAACTAATCAAATTGTACCGAAAGATGTCGTGTTTTTGATGGATACTTCCGGTTCTCAGCAGGGCGAACCGCTGGCAAAATCTAAGGAGTTGATGCGCCGCTTCATTCAAGGGCTCAATCCCAACGATACTTTTACTATTATTGATTTTGCCAACACTGCACAAGCACTTTCAACAACTCCTTTAGCAAATACGCCCCAAAATCGACAAACCGCCATTAATTATATAGATAAGTTGCAGGCAAATGGTGGATCGGAACTGCTCAACGGCATTCAAGCAGTGATGAATTTTCCGGCGGCGGCCGCAGTTCGTCTGCGGAGTATTGTACTGATTACCGATGGCTATATTGGCAATGAAAAAGAAGTGCTTTCTTTGGTGCAGCGGAGTTTGAAACCGGGAAATCGGCTTTATAGTTTTGGTGTTGGCGGTTCGGTAAATCGGTTTTTGCTCAACCGTTTGGCTCAAGTGGGAAGAGGCACGTCTCAAGTAATCCGTCAAGATGAACCGTCAGCAGAAGCAGCCGAAAAGTTTTTTCGTCAAATTAATAACCCGGTATTGACTAATATTCAAATTAGCTGGGAAGGAACGGGGGAACAACCGGAGATTTATCCGATCGCGCCCCCAGACTTATTTGCCAGTCAACCGCTGGTTTTGTTTGGCAGAAAGGGCGATCGGGCTCCCGGCCAACTTCGCATCCGCGGCACTCTGGCGGGCGGCAAAGCTTACGAGCAAGTTTTAACTGTGAATTTTGCTCAATCCGGCGGGAGACAGCGGGAGTCAACTTCAGTCGCAGCAACGGCTGCGGATTTGGGCAATCCGGCGGTAGCTCAGCTTTGGGGTCGATCGCGCATTCAAGATTTAATGAATCAAATGTTTGGCGGCGAGACTAAATCTCTGGTGGAATCTGTGACTAATACTGCTTTGACTTATCGCTTGCTGTCGGAATACACGGCTTTTGTAGCTGTGAGCGAAGAAGTGGGAGTCGAAGCAGATGGGACTCGTCGCCGAGTGCAAGTGCCTGTGGAATTGCCGCAGGGCGTGAGATATGAAGGTATTTTTGAGTCGGAGAGAGCCGAATCAACCAGAGGCGGCACTCGCAACTTTGGGGGGATTAACAGCCCGCTACCGGTGAGTCCAGCTCCTGCTGCGGCGCGGCAGCGAAGTTATCAGGAGTTGCAACCCCAGCAGCCAAAAGCTTCCCGTTTGCAAGTAGTCAGCGCCGAAGGATTGGATGCTAGGACTCGGGCCGCTTTGACTCAATACTTGCAATCTGTTACTCTGCCGGCGGGGGTTAGCGGCCTTGCGGTGTGGGAGTTGTCGGTACAAGACGGCCGCGTGGTGCGAGTGGCGATCCTCTTCGAGGGCTTCGCTAACGACACTCAAACCTCGACGCTGCAAACAACAGCAACCGTTGAGAGTCTCAAGGCTGCCTTGAGATCGTGGCAACCTCCCGCAGGATTCAAGGGGACGCTGCGCCTGAAGTTGCGAATTAAGGTCGATCGTTAAGCAATGACTATCTATGTCACGAAACATTAACTTTTAAGTCAAAAGTACCGACAGGGCGATCGCGATCCCGAGGAAGATATAAAATCTTTATTAAGAGATCGCGTTTAAGCAGAAAGCGATGTTAATAGGAGTTATACCGTTTGATGCAAACGCTGAAACAGTCTAATTTCTGACACAGTTCCATTTCTGAAGCAACATTAATAGTAAAGATTTCTCGATCGAACCCCCCAATCAGAGAAGGTATCACGCCCTATGGAAGTTAGCGAACTGCTCAACAATTACGAAAAAGGACAAAGAGACTTTGCTGGAGCCGATCTGGGCGGGGCAAATCTCAGCGGAGCAATCTTAATCGGAGTCAACCTTTCGCGAGCTAATCTTTCCGGGGCGAACCTCAGCAGAGCGTTTCTCACCAAAGCAACACTCAAAGGCGCACAGATGCACAGAACAAATCTGAGTTTTGCCAAAATGGGTGAAGCCAAACTCTCAGGCGCAGATTTGACAAAAGCTAATTTGAGCGGAGCGTTTTTGGTAAAAGCCAAATTGCCGAGGGTAAAGTTAAGCGGCGCAACTTTAACCAACGCAAACCTGCGGGGTGCTGTCCTCTGGAATGCCAATTTGTGCAGCGCTGACTTGCAATTAGTTAACTTGCTGGGCGCGAATCTGATGGGAGTTAATTTTAAATGGGCAAACCTTTACGGTGCAAAGCTCAATAGTGCAAAACTTTTTGGAGCTCAATTAACCGGAGTCAGTTTGCGGCGAGCGCAGTTGACAGGGGTGAATCTCTGCGGTGCAGATTTGAGCGGCGTTAACGTGAGCGAAGCTAAACTGATGGGAGCTAATTTGGAAGGCTCGAATTTGGCGGGGGCTAATTTCAGCGCGGCTCAGTTGCGGGGTGTGAAGTTGGCGGGAGCAAATTTAACCGGGGCTAAGTTGAGAGGAAGTTGTTTGAGAGGGGCAAATCTGAATTGGACAAAGCTGTGTCAAGCAGATTTGATGGCGGCAGATTTGAGCGAGGCGACTTTAATAGGAGCTAATTTAGATAATGCTTTGTTGGCGGGAGCTATTTTGCCGGAATATACTAGGCGCTATTTTTCCTTGGCTGGGGCGGGCAGAGTCAATTCTTGGGAAGTTGCGGAAATTAATTGTTGATTGTTGACTGTTGACTGAATAAGTAATAACTATGACTGTTAATTTTGGGGTGGTACTGGTAACTGCTGCATCGGAGGCGGAGGCGGAAAATATTGCTAAATCTCTAGTTGAACACAAGCTGGCTGCTTGCGTGAGTTTGTCGCCAATTCGCTCTATTTATACTTGGCAAGATGAGATTCATTCCGAGTCGGAGTGGCAGTTGCTGATTAAAACAGATTTGGCTAAATTTGATGCTTTAAAAACCAAAGTTCAGGAACTCCATTCCTATGAAGTTCCCGAAATTATTGCTATTCCTATTATCGCTGGCAGCGATGCTTATCTGAATTGGATCGGACAATCTTTAAGTTTGTAGTAAGGACTTTAGTCCTAAATTATTAAGTGAAGAAGGACTGAAGTCCTCAC
>JAUBOH010000275.1:0-1151 GCA_036700145.1 Microcoleus occultus BM001215366 | reverse complement strand
ACTTTAGTCCTAAATTATTAAGTGAAGAAGGACTGAAGTCCTCACTACGAACCTGGACTGAAGTCCTCACTACAAACCTAGGAATTATGGCTGGTAGGGCCGATGACGCCGACTTTGTGGCGAAAACTTAGTTCGCCGCCGAACCAGCCTGTAATGCCCAGCAAGGTTGCAACGACGATCGACAATCCTAAACCTGTAAAGACGATCGGCTCAGCCGCATTTCCTTGCCGCAACAGCAGGTTAATCAGCGAAAGTACCATCGCCGCTACATTGCCGCCCATGTGCAGCCAACCTGCACTGCGCTCGCGCACTCTTTTAACTTTGAAAAAATCTAAAAAGCCCGTGATCGCGGCCAAAATCCCCGCACCAAAACCGACACCGATCAGCCAAACCGAAGCTCTCGCCCAAAACGGATCGCTTGTGAGCCAATAACCGATATCCGTCCCCGCAGCTCCGACTAAAAAGGCTACTGGAAAGATGACGATCACGGGGTGAAGCGGATGGCCTGCAACGGAAACTGTACTCGTAATGCCGGCGTCGCGATACTCTGTGTCGTCACTTTCTAGAATCGGCGGAATATTTGGATAGGGCGTAGTATTTCTTTGATTTGTTTCCATGATTTATGGCGATAAATTTTGTACAAAAACCGTTTTTATTGGATTGAACTTAATCCCAAATCCGCTCGCCATTTTCGTCAACGCGGGCCTGCCGAATTACGTCGGAAATTTCCTCGGCGTCTTTGACGTGGTGCAAAGCTTTCTTTTCCCCATCTGGTTCTTCTACGATCACATAAGTTGGAACTGTCACAACATCTCCCGTGATATCCGGCACGTGGTCAACTGCCAGTTGTTGGGCTTTTTCTTCGATGGTTTGCGGTTCGTCGGAAATGCGATCGCCCGGATTGGCAGTGCGCTCCATATCTTTGCCTGGTTTGTCGATACTCATAAAAACCTCTCTGGTATTTCTAATTTTTTGCTGGCTGTAATTCCTACTATTGAACGAAAAATGTGCCTGCGGTAACATCTCCCGAGGGGTGGAAGTTTCAGTTAGGGCGATCGCAGGCAGCCTCTTCCTGTAGGTAGAGTCGGAGGAGGACACGGCAGTGCCGTGTCCCTACCACGCGATAATTGTAGGGAAACGGCACTGCCGTG
>JAUBOH010000274.1:2990-9281 GCA_036700145.1 Microcoleus occultus BM001215366 | reverse complement strand
TCGGTTTCCGGCGGCATCTTCGTAGTAGCATCAATCCCCATTCTGCCTCCCAAACCAATCTTTTCACTCGCAAAATCTAACGTATCAAAAGGCGTATTCGGCAGAATAAATACGTCTCGAACTGGATCGACTTTAGAACTAATTGCCCAGACTACTTGACGCGGGTCGCGAATGTTGATACTTTTATCGACAACAATCACAAATTTGGTGTAAGTAAACTGCGGCAATGCACTCCAAAATGCTAAAGCAGCCCGACGCGCTTGACCGGGATATGCTTTATCGATCGAGATAATTGCAGCTTTGTAACTCAGGGCTTCCATCGGTAGGAAGAAATCGACAATTTCCGATACTTGCTGCCGCAAAATAGGAGTATAAATGCGATTCAGGGCGATCGCCATCATTGCTTCTTCTTTCGGCGGCCGCCCGCTAAATGTAGTCAGATAAATCGGATCTTTCCGGTGTGTCATGCAATTGAATCGCACCAGCGGCGAATCTTCGACACCGCCGTAATAACCCATGTGATCGCCGAAGGGCCCGTCGGGTAAAACTTCCCCCGGCGTAATCGTTCCTTCTAACACGATTTCCGAGTCTGCGGGTACTTCCAAATCTACGGTTTTGCACTTGGCTAATTGCACGCCGGAACCGCCGTAAAGTCCGGCGAATAACCATTCGGATAAATCAACGGGAATTGGGGTTGCTGCTGCGAGGATGATTAGCGGGTCAACTCCCAGGGCGATCGCAACTTCCAACTTTTTACCAGCCTGTGCAGCTTTCCGCAAGTGTCGCGCGCCTCCCCGTACCGATAACCAGTGTACAGTCATCGTGTTTTTTGACTGCAACTGCAAGCGATAAACGCCCACATTCGGCGTACCGGTTTCGCAATCTTTGGTAATCACCAAACCCAAGGTGATAATTTTGCCCGCATCTCCCGGATAGGGGCGAATCATCGGGATTTTGTTCAAATCCAGCCCTTCTCCCTCAATTACCACTTGCTGACAAGCTGGGAAAAAGTCCCGGCCCGGTTTGGCTTTCACTACGTCGAACAGGACCTTGCCAAATTCTATGGCTTGGGAAATCTTTTTTGGGGGTTTGGGCTGTTGTAACATTCCCAATTTTTTGCCGAGCTCTTCTAGTTCGATCGGCTTTTCCATGTTCAGCGCCCAGCAAACCCGCTGTTCCGTCCCCAACAGGTTAATCGCCACCGGGAATTCTGCCCCTTTGACGTTTTCAAACAGCAAGCCCGGGCCGCCTTTTTGCAGCATTTGGTTAGAAATTTCGGCAATTTCTAAGTCGGAATCGACTAAAGCGCTAATCCGGCGCAGTTGTCCCCGTTCTTCGAGTAGTTTGAGGAATCCTCGCAAGTCTCTTGCCATTGTTGTTAAAGAAATGTTAAGTGTCCCCTACTATTATGGGGCGATCGACCCGCATCAGTTAGACTGCAATCAATCAGTCGATCGAAAATCCTCGACGATCGACTCATTGATTTCACAAAAACGGTAAGAATTATCAAGTGCCGATCGTGCTTTCCTAGCTTTTTTATAAATACGCCCCTAGCTGCGCTGTACAAATCGCCCGCCGCGCGTACGAAATTAGTCGAGTGCGATCGGACAAGTAATTTTTTACGGCTGTTACTAATCTTTCTCATTAGTTCAAAAAATAATAACTCCATTAACCCTCCCAGCAGCTAATTGTCAAAAATTTAATCAAAATTTAACCAAAATTTAAAACAAGCTTATTCTTTTGAATGCCTTTCCTTGGGAGTTTCAGTCTATCCTATGGAGGAGATTTGCAAAGCCTGCTATTTATATTGAGGACGAGGAGTATGAATTTCTTCACTGCACGTTGGCGACGTAGTTTTATAGTGACACTAGCAGCAGCAGCATTTTCGCTGACTTTGATTAGTTCCGCTGTAGCTGCCGTCACACTAAACGGTTCGGGAGCCACTTTTCCCAAACCGCTTTACGATCGCTACTTCTCTCAAATGAGAAGTGCCAATCAAATTACTGTAAACTATGAAGCAACTGGTAGCGGTGCTGGCATCAAAGCATTAATTTCAGGCACTGTTGACTTCGCAGGCAGCGATGCACTGATGAGTGCTGAACAAATCGGTCAGGTAAAGCGTGGCGTCATAGCTGTTCCCACGGCTGGCGGCGCTGTTGCAGTTATTTACAACTTGCCTGGGGTAGATAATGTACGGTTGAATTCCGATGCGATGAAAGGTATCTTTGAAGGTAAAATTACCCGCTGGAACGATGCTAAAATCGCTGGAATTGCTGGACAAGCTAAAAACTTGCCAAATACTGCGATTCGAGTAGCTGTACGGGCAGATAGCAGCGGTACAACCTTTATTTTTGCTAACCACTTACAGGCGATCGGCAGCAGCATCAAAGGTGTCGCTCAACCGAGTTGGCCCGGAAGCCCTGTTAGCGGTCAAGGAAACGCCGGTGTAGCAGGTTTGGTCAGACAAACAGCCGGTGCGATCGGCTACGTTCAAGATACTTATGCTAGGCAAAACAAGCTTCAGACAGCATTCATTCAAAATAAAGCTGGCCGGTTTGTTGATGCTAACTTGGCAGAAGCAGAGAAAGCTTTTTCAGGAGAAACCTTTCCAGCCGACTTCCGCTTAGTAGAAGGAAATCCCACCGACGGTTATCCGATTGTTGGCTTGACTTGGCTATTGGTCTACAAAGAGTATCCTGCTGCCAAAGCAGATGCTATTAAAAAGATGGTTAATTGGGTGATGACTACAGGTCAAGGTCTCAACAAACAGCTAGAGTATACTACAATTCCTCAAGCTACAGCTCAAAAGGTAATTCAGACAGTAAATCAGAGTGTGGTTGCCAAAGGTTAATTTGGGCGATCGCAGGGAGTTATGAGTTAAATAATTATGACTCAAAACTCATAAATTTTCAGGGTAAGGTGCGCCGAAGCGCACCTTACAATATATCTACTATAATTGCTCGTCCATCAAGCCAATATTTCACTGTTTACGCAGTAACTAGGGTATGACCAATTTTGCAAAGAAACCGGAAAAATTTACTAAGCAGCAGACAGAAAAAAGTACAGAAGTAGACTTGACTGATACGAATGGTGAAGGTTTGTGGCTGGAGTCAGGATTTACAATACTTGTATGGGCTTTTGCCCTAGCGACAGCGGGGACGCTGTTTTGGATGAGTGGGATAATTTCTAAAGACGCTTGGCCAGCTATTAGCAAATTTGGACTCTCCTTCTTATGGAATCCCAAGTGGGATATCGGCGAGTCGCAGTTTGGGGCTTTGCCGTTTATTTATGGTACTGTAATTAGTTCTGCGATCGCCATTATCATCGCACTTCCTCTAGGACTTTCAGTCGCTATAGTTACTAGCGAGAACTTCCTACCGAATTGGGTGCGATCGCCCTTGGGATTCATGGTTGAATTAATCTCAGCTATTCCCAGCGTCATAGTAGGACTTTGGGGAATCTTTGTTCTCATTCCCTTTTTGCTACCTTTACAGCAATCACTATTTAACAATTTCAGTTGGTTTCCCCTATTCAGCAGCGAACCCTTGGGGCCGGGAATGTTACCGGCTGGAATACTGTTATCAATTATGATTTTGCCAACAGTAGCCGCCATCAGCCGTGATGTATTGTTGTCAGTTCCCACAGATTTACGCAGTGCTTCAATGTCCCTCGGTGCCACTCGCTGGGAAACAATATTTAAGCTGTTATTGCCAGCAGCAAGTTCAGGAATTATCGGAGCAACCATCTTGGCATTGGGACGCGCTTTAGGCGAAACAATGGCAGTCACAATGGTAATTGGCAACTCGATTCAAATCAATCCATCTATCCTCGCCCCCGCCTACTCAATCCCCGCTGTTTTAGCCAGCCAATTTCGGGAAGCTCAAGAAGAATTGCACATCGGCTCTTTAATGTATTTAGCGCTAATTCTATTTGTCATCACCTTATTGGTGAATGCAGTCGCAGTATTGTTGGTTCAGCTAATCGGTGTTAAGGGAGCCAAGAATTAAAAGCCTCGAAAGCAATTTGATCGCCAGCGCCGGTATTGATTGAAAACAAGCCTCCTGATTTATCAGTTTGATAAATCTAAAATCTAAAATCTAGAATCTAAAATCGGATGACTCACGCAAAAACACAAACTATTCTTGATGCAGAAATCTACAACCCCTTGTCGCTGGGCAGAAACTTTTTCAGCCAGGGCATGACAGTTGTTGCCTTTGCCTTTACAGCCTTGGCTCTGCTGCCTCTGTTCGCTATTTTGTACAAAATTCTGGGGGAAGGATTAACGCATTTGAGCTGGGAAGTTTTAGTTTCTCTGCCAGCACCAGTCGGAGTTGAAGACCAGCCAAATGGCTTTGCAAATGCAATTCTGGGTACAGCATTAATGGTAGGAATTGCTACGTTATTTAGCGTCCCAATCGGTGTAATGACGGGCATATTTTTGTCAGAATTTGGTAGAGAAAATAAGGCGATCGCAAATACGATCCGCTTTATTACCGTCATTCTCAGCAGCGTTCCCTCCATCGTAGTGGGGGTTTTTACTTACGCTTTAATTGTCGTTACTACCAAAGTATTTTCAGGATTAGCTGGAGGCATCGCTCTGGGTATTATCATGCTTCCCGTTGTCGCCCTGACAACAGAACAAGCATTAAAGTTAGTCCCTACTTCATATCGCCTCGCTTCTGGAGGTTTGGGAGTAGGACGCTTTCAAACTATCTTTCAGATTATAATTCCAGCAGCACTCCCAACAATTACCACAGGCGTTTTGCTCGCAGCATCCCGCGCCGCTGGCGAAACCGCACCGCTAATCGTAACTGCTTTATCGAGCCAATTTTGGCCTCCTTTAATTGAAAAGTTGGGGGAGATTACTCAGTCTCCGATTGGTGCAGAAACTCTCTCGAAAATCCAAGAAATTCCAGGGACACTGCTGACTCCGACTCCTTCTATGTCAGTATTAATATACAATTATGCCAGTTCTCCTTACAAGGAACAGAATGAACTGGCATGGACTGCTGCCTCTGTCCTGTTGGGAATGGTTTTGATTGCTAGCGTGGCATCCCGCGTGGTAACTCGGAAACGCTTGCAAAATCGATAAATCAGTAACTCAAATTGAATAATGGAGGCAATATTGTGCATCTATTAGTCAACTATTAACACTATAACCAGGAAAATAATGAAACCTAAAGCTAACTTAAAATCAGAAAAGTATGCCGATCAATTCCTAGAAGATTCCACGCCGGAAATTGACCCCAATGCAATGCCAGCACTGCGGGTTCAGGACTTGAGTTTTTACTACGGAACTCACAAAGTTCTGGAAAATTTGTCGATGAATATTCCTCACCCGCAAGTCACAGCAATTATTGGGCCTTCAGGTTGTGGCAAATCAACTTTTCTCAAAGCTCTCAACCGCATTGGCGAATTGGAGGGAAAAGTGATTATCAAAGGAAAGATTGAGTTTTTTGGACAGGATATTTACAGTCCGAAAGTCAATATAAATAGTCTGCGTCGCCAAATTGGGATGGTGTTTCAAAGACCAAATCCTTTTCCCCTCAGCATCTACGATAATATTGCTTACGGAGTCAGAATCTTTGGCAAAAAGAGCAAAGCCGAATTAGATGAAATTGTGGAATCTGCCCTGAAAAGTGCGGCGCTTTGGGATGAGGTGAAAGACAATTTGAAGAAATCGGCCCAAGGAATTTCAGGGGGACAGCAGCAGCGGCTTTGTATTGCTCGCGCTTTGGCGGTGAAACCGAAAATTTTGCTGATGGATGAACCTTGTTCGGCTCTAGATCCGATTTCTACGATGAAGATTGAGGAGTTGTTTCAGACTCTGCGGCAGCAGTTAACTGTTGTGATTGTAACGCACAATATGCAGCAGGCGGCTCGTGTTTCTGATTACACGGCATTTTTTAATACTGATGAAAGCCGCATCGGCCGCATGGTGGAATTTGGGCCGACTAGCCGGATTTTTACTTCTGCAAGCAATGCGAGTACCAGAGATTACATTCAAGGCCGTTTCGGCTAATACTGTTCGTAGTGAGGACTTCAGTCCTTCAAAAAGGTTCGTAGTGAGGACTTCAGTCCTTCAAAAAGGTTCGTAGCGAGGACTTCAGTCCTTCAATATGCTTCGCAGCGAGGACTTCAGTCCTTCAATAAGGTTCGCAGTGAGGACTTTAGTCCTTCAATAAGGTTCGTAGCGAGGACTTTAGTCCTTCAATATGCTTCGCAGTGAGGACTTTAGTCCTTCAATAAGGTTCGTAGCGAGGACTTCAGTCCTTCAATAAGGTTCGTAGC
>JAUBOH010000274.1:0-2890 GCA_036700145.1 Microcoleus occultus BM001215366 | reverse complement strand
AACTATGAGGACTAAAGTCCTTACTACAAACTATGAGGACTAAAGTCCTTACTACGAACAATTTTTATATGTCTTCGCCACTTCTTAAGCGAGAGTTAGGTGTTTTCGGCGCTACTCTGATGGGGCTCGGTTCTATAGTAGGCACCGGAGTATTTGTGAGTATCGGGATTGCGGCGGAAATTGCGGGGCCCGGAGTGATTTGGGCTGTAGGTATTGCGGCTTTAGTTGCTGTCTGCAATGGCCTTAACAGTGCTCAATTAGCGGCAAATCATCCTGTTAGCGGTGGTACTTATGAATATGGCTACAAATATCTCAATCCTTGGCTGGGTTTTACGGCGGGCTGGATGTTTCTGTTAGCTAAAACAGCTTCTGCTGCTACTGCTGCTTTGGGTTTTGCCGGTTATTTTTTGAATGCAGTTGGTGTTGCCGATCGCACTTATCTCATCCTAACAGCCTTAGTCGCCCTCGCCGCCCTGACTTTAATTGTCTTGACGGGAATCAGACGATCGAACATTGCGAACACAGCCATCGTATCAGTTACACTTCTATCCTTGGCTGTATTTGTGGTTGTCGGTTTACCGCAGGTAAGCTGGGAAATGCCCGCGCTACAGAACGATCGCTCGATCGGCTCCATCCTCCACGCCACCGCCCTGATGTTTGTCGCTTATGGCGGTTACGCCCGCATCGCCACAATGAGCGAGGAAGTGCGGGAACCGAGGCAAACCATTCCCAAAGCCATAATTTTAACTTTAGTGCTGACAATGGTGCTTTACGTGGCGGTAGCAATAGTTGTCGCGGGCGCGGGGGGAGCCGATAAATTGTCCTTGCAAACAGGCGGGACGGCTGCACCATTGGAAGTCATCGCCCGCAGTTTCCCCATTCCAGGAGTTTCGCAACTGCTAGCCGTCGGTGCAATTACCGCCATGCTGGGCGTGCTGCTGAACTTAATTTTAGGGCTGTCGCGGGTATTGCTGGCGATGGGGCGACGCTTGGATATGCCGAGAGTGTTGGCGCGTCTCAATCCCTCGGGGACAACGCCTTATGTAGCTGTGGTGGTTGTGGAAATTGCGATCGCACTTTTAATCCTCATCGGCGATGTCAAAACCACTTGGTCGTTCAGTGCTTTTAGCATTTTGATCTACTACGCAATTACCAACCTCGCCTCCCTGCAACTTACAAGCGCCGAAAGGCTTTACCCGCAGTGGTTGGCGTGGGTGGGTTTGGGGAGTTGTCTGTTTCTGGCTTTCTGGGTAGAGAGGCAAATTTGGCTGACAGGATTGGCGTTAATTGTCGCCGGTTTGATTTGGCGGGCGATCGTCCGACTGCCCGTGAAAAACTAGAATTGTGATAAATTGAAACAGCATTCCGCATTGTAGAGGGCCATGCCCGATCGAACTCCCTTGCTGGCGACTCAAGAACCTGCCGCATTCAGCGCCATCAGTCGCTATATCGCTCAAACACTAATTTCCATTCAGGAACAACATCCCGAATGGATAGCTGAAAAATACAGGAAAACCCCCTGGGCCAAACCTGATTTTCAGTCAGTTTTGATTGGAAAATTGACCAAAAGTTTCAAAGTAGCCAGCGATACAGATTCCCTGCTGCTGACAGCGAAAAAATACCTACAAATTCTGCTGGTTCCTGAATTCATTAATTCACCTCAATTCAGCAAATTATTTGCCAAAATTCAGCAGCTAGCCCAATCTCAAATAGCACCAGCTAAATCACAAAACTCAGTTTCCTCAAAACCTCCAACTCCCACCGCAAATCAAACAAATTCGCTTCCTATCGGCATTGCTATCTTGCTGCTAGATGTCGAAAACTTGCAACTCACCATCGAAACCGAAAAATTCCTAGAGGGAATTTGCCACTATCCCATTCAAATCAAAGTAGCCTTTGCCAACTGGCGCAGCATGGGCAAAAAAGATGCCGAATTTCACCAGCGCGGCTATCAACTAATTCACGTCCCCCCCGGAAAAGACAGCGCTGACTTGAAAATGGCTACAGTTGGCGCATCGATTTTCGTACATTATCCCACAGCCAAGGAGATTTTTGTCTGTTCGTCCGATCGCGCCCTCACTCACCTCAGCAACACACTACAAGCCCACGGATTAACCGTATTTCAAGTCCGCAAGCAAATAGATAAAATCCTAGTTTTAAACAGCAAAACCGGACAACTTGAAACCCATTCCCTCGTAACTATACCAGAAATTACACCTATAGAACAATTAGTTATTCAGCTAAAAGAATTAATCAAAAAAGAGCAACAACGCACCTCAACTCAGTGGATAAAACTTTCTACAGTCTCAGCTTTATTTAGAGAAAATTACGGTTTAGTCCTCAATCAATTGGTGGCAAATCATTTGCTCGGCAGTAAAACCAGGGATATCTTCCTCAAATATCCGACCGAGTTTGTCGTCCACAAACCCTCAGAAACATCTCAAACTTATGTCACTCTTTTTGAAGTAAAATTGTCGCCCCCACCGCCAATACTTAGCAAAGAAAATCTGAATACTAGCATAACAGCACCTGCCACGTTGACAGATATTAACTCTCTGGAAGACTTGGAAAGAGCAATTGTCAAAATCGTTGGCGACTTAACCGGCAACTCTCCTGAAAATTATGTATTTCTCTCCAATGTAGGCAGTGAATTTCACAGACAATACGGCAAACAAATTACCCAAATAATTAAGGACTTTAATCTCGGTAGAAAGTTTCCTAAATTTTTGCAATCCTGCGATTCTCTCCAGCTAAAAAAAGCCGAAAAAGGCTGGCAAGTTTCTCTAAAATAATTATTAGTTATAGCCTTTCTCAGTAACATCAGGTGCACGGCTGGATATAGGCCGCCGTGGGCATAGGCCGCCGTGGGCATAGGCCGCCGTGGGCATAG
>JAUBOH010000273.1:8218-9293 GCA_036700145.1 Microcoleus occultus BM001215366 | reverse complement strand
ATTGTCCTATGAAAACCATAGACAAAAGTCAATTAACAGCTCAATTACTAGAATTTTTGCGACTGGTCGAGCTTGAAGGCGAAGAAATTTTAGTGATGGATGGGAATAAACCAGTTGTGAGAATTTCTCAGTATGAAAAGTCTCTTTCAACTGAAGAATTATTTAAGGATATGCGCGGGAAAGTAAAATATTTTGAAGATTTAACTACGCCAACAACTGAAGAATGGCAGGAAGTATGACAGTTGTCCTTGATACCTGCGCTCTCATCTGGTGGAGTTTAGATCCAGAGAAACTTTCTCAATCGGCAAAAGATGCTTGTCAGCAGATGGAACAAGAAAAAAATGGTTTAGTTCCATCAACTGCAATCTGGGAAATAGCTATCAAGAACAAAAATCATAAGTTAGATTTAGGAGTAAGTATTGATGACTATATCGCTACTTTAAAAAAGTCTAATGTTATTCGCATCGTTCCAATTGATGAGGACATTTGGCTAGAAAGTGTCAAATTAGAATGGGAACACCGAGATCCAGCAGATAGAGTGGTTGTAGCAGTTGCTAAAAGAAGTCAAGCTGCTATTATTACAGCCGATCAAAAAATAGCTAGTTTCTACTCTTTAGTAATTTGGTAAATTGAATATGCCAGGTATCGGAAACGTAGAACTGGCGTGGTTTCGTGGAAAAAGGAGAGTTCACAAGTCTTAATAAAAATCTGAAACCTTTAGATGCTAACACTTTTATCAAGTCTTCGCCAGAGAAATTGCAACTCTAAAAAGCTCATCCCCACCTTTATCCTCTCGTTATCGCCTTCATCTTTCCACCCCCATCCATCCACATCCATATCTCCCACCGGGAGGTGTCCTTCTGGTGCTTTGGAGTTGTATTTTAGATCCCGTTTACCCAACCATTCACTATTCACACGCCAACCTACCCGATCGCCAAACGCTTCCCAAATTTTATGCTCAAATTTCCTGGTTCCAAGACTGTGATAGATGCGTTTCTGCACCGAAAAGCCGAAACGTCCGTTACTGTATTTTACCCAAAGTTGGTCAATAGTTCGTAAGTCTTCACAGGGGAAT
>JAUBOH010000273.1:4680-8118 GCA_036700145.1 Microcoleus occultus BM001215366 | reverse complement strand
TCATCTTTCAGCGTTTTGATGACAACCCGCTGCCTGTTTTGCGCCTTCTGCGCTAGGTACGTGACCCCAAAGCCGCCCTCACCTAACTTGCCTTCAATGATATACCGATCGCCATTTAACCCCTGCCCCGGTGTCCAAACCATTCTCCTCACCGCCAACCAATATTAATTTTTATCTCGGCCTAGCCTGTATTTTAACTGTCTTTTGTAAGTTCGGTTTAATTCCACGGGCCCAACTTCAGTTCGCCTTCCCGGTGATGGTTGGCTTTTAGTTCGATCGCCCTTTTCCGACATAATTCGATCGACAAATTCGCCACAATCTCATTAAGAATCCTAAATCCCAAAACCACATTGCCCAAACAGACCCTTTCTGTGCAAACCTAAAAAACAGCAGACACAATTTTTATAGACTCTAATTACAGAACACTAGCAACCAGTTATGCAAACTCTGCCCAACCCCACTAAAACCCCCATCACCGAACCAATCTTCGACACCAGCATCAAACGCCGCAAAACCAGGCCCGTCAAAGTCGGCAGCATCACCATCGGCGGCGGCTACCCAATCGTCGTACAGTCGATGATTAACGAAGACACCCTCGACATCGACGGTTCAGTCGCCGGAATTCGGCGCTTGCACGAGATAGGCTGCGAAATCGTGCGCGTCACCGTGCCCAGCATGGCCCACGCCAAAGCTTTAGCCGAAATCAAGCAAAAACTGCACGCCACCTACCAACCAGTGCCCCTCGTCGCCGATGTCCATCACAACGGGATGAAAATTGCCCTCGAAGTGGCCAAACACGTAGACAAAGTGAGAATCAATCCGGGTTTGTACGTGTTCGAGAAGCCCAAAGCCGACAGAACCGAATACACACCAGCCGAATTCGCGGAAATTGGCGACAAAATCCGCGAAACCCTCGAACCTTTGGTAGTTTCCCTGCGCGAACAAGGCAAAGCTTTGCGAATCGGCGTCAATCACGGTTCCCTCGCCGAACGGATGCTGTTTACCTACGGCGACACGCCCCAAGGCATGGTAGAGTCTGCCTTGGAATTCATCAAAATTTGCGAATCCCTCGACTTCCGCAACATCGTACTTTCCCTGAAAGCCTCCCGCGCACCCGTGATGGTTGCTGCTTACCGTTTGATGGTGCACCGGATGGACGATTTGGGCATGGATTACCCGCTGCATTTGGGCGTCACGGAAGCAGGAGACGGTGAATACGGCCGCATCAAATCCACCGCCGGCCTCGCACCTTTGTTAGTTGAGGGAATCGGCGACACCATCCGCGTCTCGCTGACGGAGGCGCCGGAAAAGGAGATTCCGGTCTGCTACAGCATTCTGCAAGCCTTGGGACTGCGGAAAACAATGGTTGAGTATGTCGCTTGTCCTTCCTGCGGCCGCACTTTGTTTAATTTAGAGGAAGTTTTACACAAAGTGAGAGAGGCTACGAAGCATCTCACGGGTTTGGACATAGCAGTAATGGGCTGTATTGTCAATGGGCCGGGAGAAATGGCGGATGCTGATTACGGCTATGTCGGGAAGCAACCGGGTTATATCTCGCTGTACCGGGGGCGGGAAGAAATTAAGAAGGTGCCGGAAGACCGGGGCGTTGAAGAATTGATTGATTTGATTAAATCGGACGATCGCTGGGTTGAACCTTAATTTCGCTGGATCGCCCCTAGGGAGTGTTTTCAGCCCGGAGATCCCCCCTAACCCCCCTTAGTAAGGGGGGGACAAGAGCGCTCAAAGTCCTGTTAAGGGGGGGACAATAACGCTCGAAGTCCTTGTTAAGGGGGGGACAATAACGCTCAAAGTCCCCCTTCTTAAGGGGGATTTAGGGGGATCTAGGCTTCGATACAAACGAGAGAGACAGAGGGTTGCAGTCTTAAATTGACACCATAGAACTCGGCAAAGTTGAATAAATATGTATCCAAAATCCGACCAAGCCTTGCCTGTGTTAGATTGAGCGTAATTATTCTGAACTCTTTTCCTCCGGCGCGTCAGACAAATGGTTATAACAAAACGAGGGCTTGTTCTAAGTGCAGCAGCGGTGGTACTCACTGCTGTAACTTTTGCCAACACTGGATGCAGTTCTAAATCTCTGGCTTCTTTTCGGGGAAGTCCTAAAGAGTTGGTTGATGAAGTTTGGCAGATTATTGACAAAAGTTATGTTGATGGCACTTTTAACCAGGTTGACTGGAAAGCGGTGCGGAATGATTATTTGAACCGGACTTATACTAGCGATGAGGAAGCTTACAAAGCAATTCGGGAAATGCTGAAGAAGCTGGACGATCCTTACACGCGGTTCATGAACCCTGAAGAGTTCAAGAATATGCAGGTTGAAACTTCTGGGGAACTGACAGGAGTGGGGATTCAGTTGACTCAAGATGAGAAAACTAAGAAGTTGGTGGTGATTTCGCCGATCGAAGATACTCCTGCTTATACTGCTGGTATTCTGGCAAAGGATATCATTACTAAGATTGACGGTAAGAGCACGGTCGGCATGGATACGAATCAAGCGGTAAGTTTGATTCGCGGCCAGGTGAATACTGAGGTGACTCTGACTATTTTGCGGGAAACCAAAGAAATAGAATTTAAGCTCAAACGCGCTAAAATTGAAATTCATCCGGTGCGGAAGTCGGTGCAGAAAAGCCCGATCGGGGAAGTCGGGTATATTCGATTGAATCAGTTTAGTGCGAATGCTGCATCGGAAATGCGATCGGCAATTAAGGATTTGGAACAGAAGAAAGTAACCGGCTATATTCTAGACTTGCGTTCCAATCCGGGCGGGTTGCTGTACGGAAGCATTGAAATTGCTCGGATGTGGCTCAAAGAAGGTACGATCGTCTCGACGGTCGATCGAGTCGGTGAGGCCGATCGGCAAACTGCAAATAAGGTAGAACTCACAGACAAACCGTTAGTTGTACTGGTAGACGGCGGTTCAGCCAGTGCTAGCGAGATTCTATCGGGTGCTCTGCAAGACAACAAGCGCGCGGTTTTGGTAGGGACAAAAACGTTTGGTAAAGGTTTAGTGCAGTCAGTACGCGGCGTGGGAAATGGTGCCGGTTTGGCGGTGACAATTGCCAAGTATTTTACTCCCAACGGCACGGATATCAACCACGCCGGGATCGAACCGGATTTTAAGGTTGAACTCACCGACGCTCAAAAGCAGGATTTGAGGAGCGATCGGGATAAAATTGCTACGGCGTCCGATCCGCAGTACGCGAAAGCTATGGAAGTTTTGACAAAGCAAATTACTACTGGTAAAACAGGTAACGATAAGGCTGAGTCGAAACCGAATACCGCGTCGCCTAAGCCGAATGCGGCGCAGGCAAAACCGAGTCCGGCACCGGCTAAATCCAAGTAGTTTTTGGTCGCAAAAACTTCGGTGAAGAAGGACTAAAGTCCTCACTACGAACCGGTGAAGAAGGACTAAAGTCC
>JAUBOH010000273.1:0-4580 GCA_036700145.1 Microcoleus occultus BM001215366 | reverse complement strand
ACTAAAGTCCTCACTACGAACCGGTGAAGAAGGACTAAAGTCCTCACTACGAACCTGGTTTGTAGTGAGGACTTTAGTCCTTCCAAGTTTACTTACTGCGGTTGACATTTACCTGCGCGAATTAAACCGACGCGGCGGGCGATCGCATCTTCTGCTGAATCGTAAGGGCCCCACTTTTCAATAATAGTGGGGTTTTGCTGTTCGAGTTGGGCGATCCTCTGCGAGGGCTCCGCCAACGGCAAAATCTCGCAATTACCAGCAGGACGTTTGACAATATAAAATTTTGATGTTTCTGTCATAGCTAAATTCGTGAAATAAAAGCTGGATACTAACTAAGCAATTCGCTCATTATATCAATTCCGGTTGCATCGGAATTAATATAACCCGAAATCAGGACACCGCGAGTGCCTAAGTCCCTACAATAAATCGCGGCGCAAGAAACGCCACGTCGCGGTGTCGAAAGCTTATCATTCCGGCGCAGCCGGATTTGATATCAAGTAAAGATCCGGTTTTAACCCCCAACGATTAAATAAGAATTAAAAAAAACTAACACTTTTGGGAGATGCCACAAAATTTATCTATGATAAAAATATAGACATTTGTCTAAACAGTGCATTAAATCCTTTCAGAAACACCGAAATATTCTAATCAATACCAAAAACAACTCATGCAATTTGTACCCAAAATAGCAGAAATTAACCCAGAAATCATAGCAGTTAAAGAATCCCCGCCAGAACTTGTTACTTTCGATGTCGGCGGGATGAAATGTGCTGGCTGCGCGAAAGCCGTTGAACGCCAACTCATGCAGCACTCAGGCGTAATTTCAGCTTGCGTTAACTTAGCCGTAGAAGTCGCAACGGTTGAGTGCCAACCGGGGGCTGTCGATGCAGAGGCTTTAGCAAAAAAGTTGACTAATAATGGATTTCCCACTCAGTCTCGTTCAGGTGGAAATCAGCGGGAAGCAGAAGCTGCGGCAATTGAAAGGCGGCGACAAGAAATACGACAGCAAATCAAGCAATTGTCGATCGCCCTAATCCTAATTATTCTATCCGGTTTAGGTCACGTACTCGGCACAAAAGCCCCAATTCTCAGCAATATTTGGTTTCACTGGGGACTCGCCACCCTAGCATTGCTGCTACCGGGACGCCCGATTATCGTTGACGGGTGCCGCAGTTTGTGGCGAAACGCACCCAACATGAATACTTTGGTAGCTTTAGGCGCTGTCACAGCTTACACCGCTAGCAACGCGGCGCTGCTGTTTCCACGGATGGGATGGGAGTGCTTTTTTGACGAACCAGTGATGCTGCTGGGCTTTATTTTGTTGGGCAAAACTCTCGAACAGCAAGCCAGACGGCGCGCTGCATCAGCTTTGCAAGCTTTAATCGCATTGCAGCCGGCGAAAGCCCGCTTAGTAGATTTTAAACTCCAGACTCTAGATTTTGCCTCTGCAGAATTGCCTTTAAATCAGACATCTGAACTCTACAATCCACAGTACATTGAAATTCCAGCCGATCGCGTCCGAGTCGGAGAATGGCTGCAAGTTTTACCAGGGGAAAAAATTCCGGTAGACGGCGAAATTTGCGAAGGCAAAACAACCGTAGATGAGTCGATGCTGACTGGCGAATCAATCCCGGTTGTCAAGCAAAAATTAGATGCAGTCGCTGCGGGAACTATCAATAAATCCGGCGCAATTGTGATGCGCGCAACTCGCACGGGCAAGGAAACAACTGTAGCTCAAATGGTGGCTTTGGTGCAAGCTGCCCAAACTCGCAAAGCACCGATTCAAAATTTAGCTGATACTGTCGCGGGATATTTTGTGTATGGGGTAATGGCGATATCGGCTTTAACTTTTCTATTTTGGTATTTTGCTGGCACTCATATTTGGCCTTCTGTGCTTTTAGGGCATGGGGCATCGGGCATGGGGCATGGGGCAATGGGCATGGGGCAATGGGCATCGGGCATGGGGCATCGGGCATCGGGCATGGGAAATCAATTATCAATTATCCATTATCAATCGCCTTTGCTGTTAAGTTTGAAATTGGCGATCGCAGTGTTAGTCATTGCTTGTCCTTGCGCTTTGGGACTGGCTACCCCAACTGCAATTTTAGTCGGTTCTGGCATTGGGGCGGAACGCGGGCTTTTAATTCGCGGTGGCGATGTTTTAGAACGGGTGCATCAATTAGATACAGTGGTTTTTGACAAAACTGGTACTCTGACAACCGGCAATCTCGCACTCACAGATTATTTGCCGATTTTCCAGAATTCTGAGTTGGATTTGAACTCGGATATTAATTTTGGCAACAAACAAGATGTTTGTTCCACAATTGATGATTTTTCTGACACTGCGGTTAATTCCAAACTGCTGCAAATTGCAGCGGCGGTAGAAAGGGGCGCTTGTCATCCCATCGCCGCAGCGATTTTGCTGGAAGCTCAACAGCAAGGTTTGCCGCTGCTAGCTGCTGAGGATTTCTACACGGAACCGGGATTTGGGGTTTCTGCTTTGGTGGAGGGCCGGCGGGTGTTCGCGGGGAATGCTGAGTGGATGAGCGAGCAGGGGGTCGCTGTGGCGACGCAATTGTCTAGTTCCTTGGAAGGCAAAACGGCGGTTTACGTGGCTTCTGGGGGCGTTTTGCTGGGGGTAATCGGGCTAAAAGATACTCTGAGGCCGGATGCTAAGGCGGCGGTGGAACGTTTGCGGGGCATGGGATTGCGGGTGATGATGCTGACGGGAGATACGGCTTCGGCGGCGTTTGTGACAGCGCAGCAGCTAGGTTTGACGGCGGCTGATGTTTTTGCCGAAGTGCGCCCGGATGGGAAGGCTAGAGCGATCGCACTTTTGCAAGCCCAAGGCTGTAAAGTCGCTGTGGTGGGGGATGGTATCAATGATGCCCCGGCTTTGGCTCAAGCTGATGTCGGTATCGGTTTGCACTGCGGTACTGATGTCGCAGTTGAGACGGCTCAAATTGTGCTGATGCGAAATGCTTTGATGGATGTTGTTGAGTCGATCGAGCTCGGTCGCGCTACTTTTAATAAGATCCGCCAAAATTTATTTTGGGCTTTTGGTTACAATACCCTGGGAATTCCGGTTGCAGCCGGTATCTTGCTGCCGGCAACCGGAATTCTACTCAGTCCTGCGGCGGCGGGTGCATTTATGGCGTTTAGTTCTGTTAGCGTAGTTACAAATTCTTTGCTGCTGCGCCGCCAATTTCGCTCTTAAATTTAGGGCTGGCAGATAAAGGTCGGAGGTCATCGGTCATTAGCCACAAACTAATGACTAATGACTAATGACTAATGGCTAGAGTGCCATACTTTCCAAGAGTCGCCAATTATTGTTGTTCATAACTGAACGACTGACTAGCTCGAACATTTGACGGCAGTGGTTGTTGGTTTGCAAGGGCAATTCCTCGTTTTTAATCACGAAATTCATGCGAACCTCTGATTCGCTGGCCGTGTTTTTCTCAATTAGGACTTCTGCTGTGACAAGTTTCGGAATCGAAACTTGACCAGGAATTTCGCGAGCCATGACGGAATCTCCTGTATTGTAGATAATATCAAGATTGCATGACTCTAAAATTTCAATCAGGGACTGACGGAGACGGTCGATCGGAACGGCAACGATAAAAAAACCAGTATAGCGAGCCATAGAAAACTCCAGCCGTGAGGCATTTAGACTTTATCATCATACCGAACCTAGAACAGATGTACAGAACAATATGGATTTATTTTATTCAGGTGGAAAGTTAGGGCAATGAAGGGCAAACTTATTGTGTTTGAGGGGGTTGAAGGTGCGGGTAAAACTACGCAAATGCAGCGGTTGATACAGTGGCTGCAAGCAAGTTGCTTTCAGAAAGTCCGGTTGGTGGCTACTCGCGAACCCGGGGGTACTGAGTTGGGAAAGGGACTGCGGCATTTGCTACTAAAACAAGAGCAGGGGGAATTGGTATCCGATCGAGCAGAACTACTCATGTACGCGGCCGATCGCGCTCAGCACGTCGAAACTTGTCTCAAACCCGAGTTATTGAAGGGAACGATTGTTTTGTGCGATCGCTTTACTGATTCTACGATTGCTTATCAGGGCTACGGTCGCGGTCTTAATTTAAATTTAATTAAGCAGTTGAATGAAATTGCCACCGGCGGCTTGCAAAGCGATCTCACTTTGTGGCTGGATATTAATGTGGAGGCCGGTTTGGCGAGGGTAAGGGCTCGGGGAGGGTGCGATCGGATCGAGCAAGCTGATTTGAAGTTCCATCGCCTTGTGCAGCAAGGTTTTGCGGACTTAGCCGAGGAAAATAAATCTCGGATTGTCCGCATAAATGCCGATCGTACCGAAGATGAAGTCGCTCAGGAAATTCAAACTATTGTAACTCGCAAGTTAGAAGCTTGGGGATATTCAAATAATACCAATTCTGAAAAGTTTTGTGACCTATAGATTCTGTGCAATCGTCTGTAGGAACACGGCATAGAGCAGTGTCAACTTAAGAATGAAACCCATAATAAATGTCGCTTTTAGGCGAAGTCTAGATCCCCCTAAATCCCCCTTAATAAGGGGGAGGAAAGAGAAGACTCTTGTCCCCCCCTTA
>JAUBOH010000272.1:0-9315 GCA_036700145.1 Microcoleus occultus BM001215366 | reverse complement strand
CCAATGCCCAATGCTCTTCGGCCCCATGCCCCATGCCCCATGCCCCATGCCCAATTCCCAATTAAAATCTTTCACCAATGCCAAAGTGAATTTGATTGTCGCCGCTGTCGTTGATACCGTAATCGATGCGGATCGGTCCTAACGGAGATTGAATCCGCACGCCGAGGCCGTAACCGTAACCGCTACCGGGCTTTCTGCGGATGCCTGCCGGGTCTCCGGGGACATCTTTGCCCGTGCCCAAGTCGGTACCGGCGTCCACAAATAGCGCTCCGCCGATAAACGAAATAATCGGGAAACGGTACTCTACACTGGCTTCTAGGAAGCTGCGACCGGCTCCGATTTCACCTTCGTTGTATCCGCGCACCGAGTTTGCGCCGCCCAAGGCAAAAGCTTCGTAGGGAGGCAAATCTCCGAAGATGGTGCCGCCTCTAAAACTAAATGCCAAGGTTTGAGGGCCGGGGGTAAAGTTGGTGTACTTGACTGGCAGGTAAAAGCTGTAACTGGCCCGCAAGCGGTTGAGTAGGATGTTGCCGGAACCTACAGGAATCGACTGTTCGACGCCAAACCTGAGCAGGGAACCGCTAGTGGGGCGGAGGGGGTCGTTGCGTCGATCGCGCACCGCACCTGCTTGGATAGTTGTCAAGTCATCGGTGCCCGAATCGCTAAAACTCAACTGGTTGCCGAGTTCGTCCTCAGATTCGCGCCGGCCTTTGCGATCGGTAATTGAGACTCGCTGGTACTGCAAGCCCACAGAAGCAGTCCACTCAGAATTGGCAAAAGGATTCCGCGACAGGGGACGGGTGAAATTGATGCCGGCGCCGGTGCGATTGATGCGGGGTCGATCGCCATTTGGCAAGTAGACTTCCTGTTCGCCACCGTCAAAAATCACGCTGATCGATCGTCTTCTAAACGCATTAATCGTATAAGAAGTGCGGTAAGGATCGCCCGCAATCCAGGGGTCTGTAAAACTCAGGTCAAACAGCGTTTGGCGTTCCCCGATTTGTACTTCCGCCCCCAATTTCTGGTTCCTACCGAACAAGTTTTGCTGCTGGTAACTCACCGTACCGAACAAACCAGTCGCGGAACTCAAACCCGCACCAGCCGCCAGAGAACCGGTATTTTTCTCAATGACGTTGACAATCACCCTTGCCTTGCGGGGGTCAGTCGTTCCCGGTTCCAAGGCAAGCCGCACGTCTTCAAAAATCCCCAAACCAAACACCCGCCTCAAATCCCTTTCCGCCTTAGTGCGGTTAAAGATATCTCCGGGCTTGAGTTCTACTTCGCGGGTGATGACAAACCGGCGGGTATTGCCTCCGATCGTCTGACCCGTGGCATCCGTTGACTCTCCCTCCTTGTTCAGGAAGCGGACATCAACGGATTCGATCTGACCTTCTGCCACTAGCAGGGTGACTGTTCCGTCGTCTGCTACTTGCGGCGCATCAGTGATTTGACCCAAGACATAGCCGTTGTCTTGATACCACGTATTAATTTTTTTCACACCCTCCTCAAAGCGGCGGAGGTTGAGAATTTTACCGTACTGGTCGCGGAAGCTGTCGTCAATTACGCTTTGAGGGAGCACTTGCTGGCCGGTGATTGTCACTCCCCGCAGCACCGGATTTGGCTGCACGATAAAAGTCACCCGGACGCCCAACGCGGTGTCTTCCGGTACGGCGCGCACGTTTCTGAAAAAGCCCGTGGCAAAAATGGCGTTGATGTCTTGTTGCAGTTGGCTGCGGTTGGTCGTGCGTCCAGGTTGGGTGCTGATGACTCGGTAAATCTCACTTTCCAGGTCTCCCGTTGCGCCGGTGACGGTCACTTCTGCAACTAGCACTTGCGGTTCTGCCGGCCCGGCGGGTGCGGGGCTTTGTCTGGGCTGCGGTGCTGGGGCCGATGGCAATGGAGGAACGGTGTTAGCCGGAGGGCCCGCCGGGGTAGGTCTGACTGGGGCTGGTCTGGCTGGCGCTGGTCTGGCTGGCGCTGGTCTGACTGGGGCTGGTCTGGGGGGAACTTGGGGGTTTTGAGCGATCGCCCCCGATCCGTCCTGTTTCAGAGGCTCTACTGCCATCCAGGCGGGCGTTGCAGCGGCTTCCGAGGGGGGGAGAGCGCTGCCGGGCCCTGCCTCTGGCAGGGCGTTTTCGCTGCTAGAGGCGGGGGAGGGGCTGGATGCTAGCTCGGGTTTGAGTTGAAGGATCGGAGGTGAAACCGGGGAGGCCGGGTCTGTGACTCGGTTTGGGGAATCGCCGTCGTCTTCTCCTCTGGCTGGGGCGGCCGCTATTTTTAGGGCTTCGGCTTTGCTGGTTTTAGCGGCTTTGGGGTTTTGAGGAGGATTTTGGGTTAATTCTGGAACGGGGCGATCGGGTAATTCGATCGACGGAGACGGGGAAACGGGCCGGGCGGCGGCCAAAGCTTCCTCTGCTGATTCAGAGTAAGATGTTTGACCGCTTGCCGAATTTGATAACCCGAATGTTGCTGAGGCAGTAAAAACTGCCACCAATACAGCAGATAAGCGCATTTTTGTTCACTTTTTTGGAATCCACACACCACATTAGTCATTAGTCATCAGTCATCAGTCATTGGTCATTAGTCATTAGTTATTAAGTCGGTTGAATTTCGCGCTGACCGCTAATTGATGACTGTTGACCGCTGATTGCTGACATCGAAAGCAAAAGGGTGACAAACTGTGCAATTCTAGCGCATTGTTAAGTGCTCTAGACTTTCTGAGCCAGAACCCGCTGGAGAACTTTTTGATAAGCGGTTTCTACCGATCCCAAGTCGCGGCGGAATCGGTCTTTGTCCATCACACGGGCGTCGGGGTCGGTTTCTGCGTTATCCCAGAGGCGGCAAGTGTCAGGACTGATTTCGTCGGCGAGGATCAGGTTTTGATGTTGGTCGATACCGAATTCCAGTTTGAAGTCTACCAGGGTGATGCCGCACTGGCTGAAAAATTCTTTGAGAATTTCGTTAATTTCGCGGGCGGCGATTTCTAGTTGGTCTACTTGTTCGGGGGTGGCTAGCTGCATTAACAGCAGTCGGCCCGGAGTCAACAGCGGGTCTCCCAAATCGTCGTTTTTGTAATAAAACTCCACCAGCGGCGGATTGACAATTGTGCCGAGGGCGAGTCCGGTTTGTTTGCAAAGACTGCCGGCGGCAATGTTTCTGACGACTACTTCCAAGGGCAAGATTTGGACGCGGCAGACTCGCATTTGGTTGGGGGTAGGCGTGTCGATGAAGTGGGTGGGAATGCCTTTGGCTTCTAGCATCCGAAACAGGTGGGCTGATATGGCATTGTTGATTTCGCCTTTGCCGGCGATGCTACCGCGTTTCTGGGCGTTAAAGGCTGTGGCGTCGTCTTTGAAGTGGGTCAGCAAAATTTCGCTGTCTTCGGTGGAGTAGAGGATTTTGGCTTTGCCTTCGTAGAGTTTGCGTCCGGCTGACATGGCGATTAATAATGTAGATCAGTTGTAGATTTTACCGTAGCTCTGTGAGGGCGTTACTGGCGAGTTTTTGTCGATCGGCTGCCCCGCTCCTGCCCCTGACGCGCGAGTACGCCTGTGGATAGATACCGCCATCGGCTGAGGCATAAATGATTCTTTACACAGCACAATAGAGATTAGACCTGATGGGTTCGCGATCGGTGCTGACTCAACTCGCCGGAGGAACTGGCGCTTAAAAAACATCTGTAAAATGGCTGATTTATGGAAGACAAAAAAATTCATATCCTCTTGGTAGAAGATGATGAGGTTGATGTGATGAACGTCCAGCGAGCGTTCAAAAAAAATAACATCGTCAATCCCCTCTACATGGCTGCAAACGGATTAGAAGCTCTGGATATATTGCGCGGAAAAGGAAAAATAGAGCCTGTAATGCCTCAAGCGCGCCGGTTGATTTTGCTGGACTTGAATATGCCGAGAATGAACGGGATCGAGTTTTTGCGAGAATTGCGGCTGGATGAAAGTTTGAGGTCGATTCCGGTGATTGTCCTCACAACTTCTAATGAAGATAGAGATAAGGTAGAAGCTTATAATTTGAATGTAGCAGGCTATATTCTTAAACCTGTCACTTTTTCTAACTTTGTTGAAGTTATGGCTACCCTCAACAGATACTGGATGCTGAGCGAAATTCCCTAAAGAAAGGGAAAATTTAACATAAAAAATTTCAAAGTTGCTTTTGTGATTTTTGAGCGGTACATTAGTTTTAATTCCTTTTTGTATGCCACAGCTTTTTCGGAGTAATCCACAATTCGGTTGTTATGGACAAATTGCTCAAAATTCTGATTGTTGATGACGATGCAGTAGATCGGATGGCGGTCAAGCGCTCGTTAAAGTCCGCTGGGGTTTCAATAGAAGTTACAGAAGCAGAAGATTGCGCCGATGCCCTGGCCAAACTCTTGGTCAGCAGAAATTCTACCCGGGCGATACAAGATAAATCTCAACATTTAAACGAGGTTGAGGAGACCGAAAAATCGCTGCTATTAAATCAGATATTTGACTGCAAATTTGACTGCATATTCCTCGATTACGGCTTGCCAGACGGAGACGGACTGACTTTGGTGCAAGATGTGCGGCGATCGGGGTTGAAAGTTCCCTTAATTGTGCTCACAGGTCAAGGCGACGAACAAATTGCTGTGGAATTGATGAAGGCTGGAGCTTCTGATTATATCACTAAAGGTAAGATGTCTCCAGAGAGTTTGTCGCGCAGTTTGTACAATGCCCTGCGCGTTTACCGCGCCGAATCTCAAGCGTTTCATGCTAATCAAAAACTTAAGGAAAGCGAGGAACGGTACAGATTGGTTATGGAGGGAGTGAACGATGGAATTTGGGATTGGGATTTAAGTAAAAATGAGGTTTATTGGAACGATCGCCTTTTGGAAATTATCGGTTTGCCGCGCGATAAATTTGGCAGCACGATGGATGCTCTCTACAACCGCCTGCACCCCGAGGACAAGGACGGCATCGTCCGGGCGATCGGCGCTCACTTAGAGCAAGAAATCGACTACAATGTAGAATTCCGGCTGCTGCACTCGTCCGGTGCTTACCGCTACTGCACTTCTCAGGGAAAAGCTCAGCGGAATTCCCAAGGAAAAGCGCTGCGGATGGCCGGCATGATTAGCGACATTACCGATCGCAAACAGGCGGAAAATGCTCTAGAAAGAGAACGGCAGCAACTAAAACAAATTATTACTTGCGTGCCCGTAGCAATGGCGATGTTCGATACGGAAATGCGCTATTTAGCTAACTCGCACAAGTGGCTGACTCAATATAATTTGGAGTGGCAGTCTCTGATTAATCTCAGTCATTACGAATTGTTTCCAGATACGCCGAATCGCTGGAAATCAATGTATCAAGAAGTGCTCAAAGGTGACGTAGTTTCTCAGAGCGAAGATGCTTGGGAACGAGCAGATGGCTCTGTGATGTACCTGCGCTGGGCCGCTCACCCTTGGTACAATCCCGACGGCCAAGTCGGGGGAATTGTGATGGTTGCTGACAAGATTAATGAGTTGGTGGAAGCGCGGGAAACTGCCCTAGAAGCGAGCCGGGTTAAGTCGCAATTCTTGGCGAATATGAGTCACGAAATTCGCACTCCGATGAATGGGGTTTTGGGCATGGCTCAATTGCTACTGCGCGCTCATCTAGAACCAAAACAGCGGGAGTGCGCTCAGACTATTTACCGCAGTGCTGAACATTTGCTGAGCGTGATTAATGATATCCTCGATTTCTCTAAGATTGAAGCTGGAGAAATGCGGCTGGAGAAGGCTGATTTTGATTTGGATAGCTGCATTGAAGCAGTGATCGAAATGGTTGCGCCTTTGGCAGAGGAAAAAGGTATTGAATTGAATATTTTAGTTGATAGTTCGGTACCGCGAAAGTTGGTGGGCGACTCGGGCCGGTTGAAGCAAATTTTGCTGAATTTGACGGGGAATGCGATAAAATTTACCGATCGCGGTCAAGTTTTTGTTCACATAACTGTCAAGCGGGGCGATCGACTCGGAGACGGCAAACAATCGGCAAAATTCCTATTTTCGGTGCGGGATACGGGGATTGGAATTTCGCCGGAAGGGCAGACAAAGCTGTTCCAATCTTTTTCTCAGGTAGATGCTTCTCCTACGAGGCTGTACGGGGGTACGGGTTTGGGTTTGGCTATTTGCAAGCAGTTAGTCGAGATGATGGGAGGCTCCATTGGGGTTCGCAGTTTTCTCGGCAACGGTTCGACTTTTTGGTTCGCTGTACCTTTGGAAAAACAGTTGCAAGCTGAGCGATCGACTACCAAACTTGCGGGTAAGAAGCTGTTAGTAGTGTCTGCAAGTGCTTTGAGGAGGGCGGCGGTGCGATCGCTCGCTCAAAGTTGGGGTGCCCGCTGCGACGAAGCAGAAACTGCTGCTGCTGCTTTGACTTGGTTGAAAAATGCCCAAAGTACAGTTTCTGGGCATTCGGCGGAAGGGGAAAAATGCTGCGATGCGGTGCTTGTGGATTTGCAAATTCCTGATTTGGATGCTGAGGAATTTGGTTTGCAAGTGCGATCGATCCAGGGAGTTGGCTGGTTAATCGCCATGACTGCTTTGCGGGAACAGGCGAAAGCTGAAGCGCTTTGCAGTGTGGGTTTTAGTGGCTATTTGATCGAGCCGGTGCGGCCTTCCCGCCTGCTTGAAGCTTTGCTAGCTTCTGTGAAGGAAACGGGAGAGTTTGAAAGCTTGGATGCTAATAATTGCAAGTTGCCAGTTAATTCTCAATCTGTTACTCCCAATTCGTCCTCATCGCTGAGAATTTTGCTGGCGGAAGATCACCCGATAAATCAACAAGTTATTGTCGAACAGTTGGCAGCTTTAGGCTATCATGCTGACTGCGCCGCCAACGGTCAAGAAGCGCTGGATTTGCTGGCCCAAAAAAGCTATAATTTAGTGCTGATGGATTGTCAAATGCCTGTACTTGACGGTTACGAAACAGCCCAAAAGTTGAGGAAACGAGAAAAGGGAGAAAAGGGCGATCGGCATATTTTTGTGATTGCTTTAACTGCTCACGCTATGCCGGGGGAACGAGAAAAGTGTCTGGCGGCGGGGATGGATGATTATCTCAGCAAACCTGTAGATTTAGATGCTTTGGCGGCGGTGTTGAAAAAGTATGAAACCCAAAATGTGGAGTTTGAAAATAAATATGGAGTTAAAAGTATTAATTTGGAAGACGATACTCAATTAGTAACAGATAGTACAGAAGTTTCGGACAAAGTAGAGGCTGTGGTGGCATCAAGGGCGATTAAGAGCGGGATAGCTTCGCCGCGCGTCCTTCAAACTTGGGAACACGCAGACTGCGACGGACTGTTCGACAGGAACAGATTGGAGCAACTCCGACGGGTTAATGTTAAATTGCCCGATCGGCTTTTGCAAGCATTTGTCGGAAACGCGCAAGCTGATGTAGCTGCTGCCAAAATTGCCGTAGAAGCTCAAGATTGGCAAACTGTGGAATATCAAGCACACCGTCTCAAGGGAACTGCTGCGAATGTGGGAGTTGCTCTGATGTCAGATTTGGCCGCACAATTGGAGCATCAAGCGCGAGGTTTTCAATCTGAACCGCCAGCCACCCAATTGTTAACTATTGAGGGGATTGAGAATATATTAGTTAGTTTGTCCAGTCATTTAGCCCGAGTTCAAGAATTTGTGGAAACTCGAATGTTTGGTTAATCTGTTAGTCGATCGTAGGGACACGGCACTGCCTATTGGTGTCAACTTAAGCTGTCAGCCCGCCAAGTCCGCGCTCCATCGCCCCCCAGTCCGCCAGGGAATCAATTCCCTGGCGTCGGGCGAAAGTCCTCTCAAAGAGGACTCATGAGTTCTTCAGTCCTCTTTGAGAGGACTTTCGCTTTGAGGCAGGGGTTTAAACCCCTGCCGGACTATTGGTTCTACCTTAAGTTGACACTCCTTGGGGAGTGCCGTTTCCCTACGATAGAAATAATTTTTTTCTTTCTTTCTTTATTCACTCTGTGTTCTCTGCGTTCTAGAAAGGTTAATTTAAAAAAAAATCAATTAATTTAGCTATGACCTACGATACCGATACAAACACTATTTTAGATAACAAACCCTTAGAAAATGATGGAGAACTGCTAACGCCTTTGATAGCTTTTAGTCAAGAAGTGTTATTGAATGAAAAAGAGGCAGAACCAAAGCATCTGCGTTACCAGGCTCTTCCTGGTAACGAGGGAGTTGCGGTGGATCGTATTGTAGAAAAAGTTGCTCGCTGCTGTCGGGAAAGCAAAGTTGGCAAAAAATTACCGACGGCTTTTTACGTTCACGTTTCGGCTTTGTCGGCGCTGAATCCTGTGCTCGGAATCTACGAAAATTGTGCCAGACGCAATCTCGAAAATATTGATGAAGCAACTTTAGTTAAATTTTCGCTCCAGCAACCTAAAATATCTTATCTTTTTTATCCCGATTTCGATAGTGACGCTCACCCTGCTTTGCAAACTAGCATCCAGATAAATCTGGAAACAGGGGAAGTTAAATATTTCGATTACAGCAACAGCGAAAATCCGCCGGTTTTGCACCGCAAGGAAACTTTTGTTACTGCGGATTATCCCAACTACGAGAAGTTTGCTCGACTGACTCGCTGCGAGGAAGGATGGGGACTACTTGACAATACTAGCGCGATCGGCACTCGCGAGGGTTGGCTCAAATATTTGGGATATTGCGGCGTGGAAATTCAAGATCATGCTGTTGTCGAACGCTTGAAACAGGAGAATAGCGAGCTTTCAATTCCCAATATCGAGCGACACAAAGCTGCGATGGTACGCAACTCTCTTTCTAAACCTTTGCGTCTGGTTTTGGAATCTGATTTGTTTGTTGACGGGGCGACTTTTTTTGATTACGGTTGCGGTTACGGCGGGGATGTTAAATGTATTGCACAAGAGGGTTATGCTGCTTCGGGTTGGGACCCGTACTATCAGCCGGATACTCCGCGAATTAGTGCGGATATTGTGAATATTGGTTATGTAATTAATGTAATTGAATCTTTGGCCCAACGCCGAGAAGCTTTGCTGAATGCTTGGGGATTAACTAAGAATTTATTAGTTGTGGCGGCTCAGGTTTTGATTGATGATAGCGATCGAGGTCAAATTGCTTACGGGGATGGGGTGATTACTTCTCGGAATACTTTTCAGAAGTATTACGAACAGGAAGAGTTGAAGGTTTATATCGACCAAGTTTTGAATGTTGATGCAATTCCTGTGGCTTTGGGAATCTATTTTGTGTTTCGGGATGCTGCGGAGGGCGAAGGTTTTCGGGCTTCTCGGTTTCGATCGCACTTATCGACTCCCAGAGTGCGATCGCAA